>PVWD01000173.1 GCA_003003615.1 filamentous cyanobacterium CCP2
GTGGTACACCGTCTGTCCGCCATCATTTCCAGTGTTAATGACCACCCGATACCCATTCGTCAAACCCAGTTGCTCAGCCACTCTTTTCACGGTTAGTAGTAAATGACCCATGAGAGCATGATCCTGAGATTCTGTATCGGATAACTTGGCGATCGGCTGTTTCGGAATTACCAATACATGCACCGGAGCCTGCGGATTAATGTCTCTAAAGGCAAGGCACAACTCATCTTCGTAAACAATGTCGGCTGGAATTTCGCGACGGATGATCTTGCCAAAAATTGTGTCTGACGATTCAGTCATGGGAATTTACAAAATTAAACTTCAAAAACTGCTGTTTGCTGCAATTCTATAAGGTGAGTTGGTACGATGCGCGACCTTATTTGAAATTATCAGCATTTTTCTACAGGACAAGTTTTCCTGGGAAACAATGCCAAGGGACGCGATCGAACCGATCTCATAATTTCGATGAGTGCTTGAAGCTCTCTAGCTGCTAGGAACGGTTTGGAGAGCTTTTTTGTGGGTTTTCTGGCTGTGGAATTGTAAATACTGGATTGGGGAACATCTCATTGATGCAAATGGATCGATTTCCGGAGTGCCAGCATCTTGTCTCTTTCTCCTTTTCGGTAGATGAGGCTTCTAATGAAGTCCGTCAAGATTTGAGTGATGGGAAATTACAGCAAAACGAAATTTTGCAAACAGAAGGAGTCTGTTAGCACCTTCAAGAAGTAATGCGGAAGGGCACAATGTAATGTTGCGAGAAGGGATTCAGGAAGTTTGGCAATTAATTAAGGCAACCGCTTCAGAATGGCAATTCAATCAAGTCTCAATCTTGGCTTCTTCGTTAGCCTATTACACTGTCTTCTCCATCCCTCCCCTCATGATTATTGTGATCATGATTGTGGGTGCCATTTTTGGAGAAGCGGCAACGCAGGGTGAAATCGTTGGCCAAATTCAAGACGTTGTGGGCGAAGAAGCTGCACAGGTGATTGAAACTGCGATCGCCAATCTTCGAGAAGATCCCAGAGACGATCGACTTCGATTTATTTTCAGTATGGGGTTTCTAGCCTTTGGGGCCTCTGGTGTATTTGCCCAAATTCAAAACGCTCTCGATCGGATTTGGGAGGTAAAACCAGAACCCCGACGGCATGTTTTTCACTTTCTCCGCAAGCGGCTTTTGTCTTTTTCGATGGTGCTGGTCATTGCCTTTTTGCTGATCGTCACATTTATTGTGAACACAGCATTGGCAACCTTGGTTAATGTATTAAGTGGTGCCTTACCAGGATTATTTTATCTGTGGCGAATTCTTAGCTTTGTCATTTCCTTGGGAATTTTGACGTTTTTATTTGCCGCAATTTATGCAATTTTGCCGGATGCGAGAGTAGCTTGGCGTGATGCATTGGTTGGTGCTACATTGACCACATTTTTATTTGTATTGGGACAGTTTTTGTTTTGGCAGTTCTTGAATCGAACGGAATTCGGCTCTGCTTATGGAATTGCGGGATCATTTGTGATCATTATTACCTGGATTTATTACGCTGCTCACATTCTTTTTATTGGGGCGGAATTCACTAAAGTTTATGCACGTCGGCATGGTTCACCGATCGTCCCTGAAGAGTATGCTGTACCCATTCATGCTGACATAACCGATCCTTCAGTCAAACCTGCTTCCGGTGATTCTGCTTCTGATGCTCATCGCGATTGATGTAAACGAACTAAATCATTATTTTTTTGGTCTGAAAACTGGTTTAAAAACCGATCGAGTTGCTGTAGCGTGAGCGGTTCAGGAATAGGATAATGCTCCCCATCAAAGCTTTTCAAATCCAGATAGTGACGAGCGAACGAAGCTAAATCTCCAGGATAGGTTTGCTCATTCACACCAATAAATGCACCCTTACGATTCGCCCGTTCTAAAATCGATCGCCATTCTTCAATCGGTGCCACTCCCAAAGATTGGATTCCATTGGAGAATAGATTTGCGTAAATTTCGCTGAAGGGTTTGGCTTTGTCCAAATACTCATTCAGTTTATTGGCTGAGGTTTGATCATTAAAAACCGTCCAAAAAGGAACAAACCCCAAACGAAGTGCCCACCAGGGTTGTAGGTACACAAACGATTCTGAAAAGAGCCGATCGTTGGGTATTCCCCTTTGCTGATACCACCATCGGTATAGCTCAGCCACCATGGGACTCAAATCCTGCGGATGGTGAAACTCAATCCGTTGAATGCGGAAGCCATGCTGTTGGGCAAACGCTTCAATATCTTCAGATAGGTCTGGATCATATCCCCATTCTGACTCAGGGAACCAGCCATCTGGAGCAGGCGGATTCCAGTATTGATGAGTTGAGCCATTCTGCTGTAAAAATTCAGCAATTTGTGGACTCTTTTGAAAATATTCTTCGGGCATTAAGTGTCCCGTTCCACCAAACTGAAAGAAATGGCGATCGTCTACCTGCGTGGAGAGCCACTTGTACTGACAATCTAAAACAAACAGCGTTGCTCCTGGCTCTAAGTTTTCCGTTAGAAATTGCCGATAGGCTGCCCCCAAGCGGGTTCGTTTCAGCCGAAAGTAGATGACGCGAGGCACCTTAATGCGATCCTGGTTTGGGTCATGCAGTTGGTAAACTCGCAAGTCTGGATTATTACGAAGCAGGCGTTGAACTGGTTCTCTCGCCCATTCCATTGCTTGGGTCGCATCGTCTGGATCAGTGGCATGTTGTAAACAAACAAGAATCGTCTGCGGCAACCAGGGAATTCCTAATGCTGCCCCCAAATGCACTGCCGCACCATTACAAGAGCCAATCATTGCAGCGGGATATTTTCGTCGAGGATATTGGCTTAAAACCCAACGAGACATTGTTTCCGATCGCACATCATCAACCACTTTGGCAGGCGAAGCGTTGAACCAGCCCGCCCACGTCGATAAAGTTTCAATGATTGGGTCAGGTAAATGGCTAGTTACTTCTCCTCCCAACGCTTTGACAGATGGGATGCTTCCTTCTGAGGGCAAATCTTTACCATGCAGATAGTTTGCAAGTGCTTGTAAAGCGATCGTCCCAGAATCAAGTCCCGTAATGTAACGGGGCATTCGACCAAATGCTGCCAAAATGTCCGTTATGGTCAAAGCAAGAGGAGGAGATTGCATCACTATATTCTGCTAAACAAGCTATAGGTCGGTTCAGAGGTTCGATCGCCAGCCATGACACGGCAGCCAGTAGACTGATTCGGACAAGTTCCGCCAAGTTCTGCACTTCTAAGTCCATCCGTTGCGGCTTGCAGAAAATTTCCTTTGCATACGTCCTGATTAACTTTAGTCTTTCCATCCGATGCCAGACTCTTGCCAATAGAATACCGGCTCGTGCGGCAAAGAAAATCAATCCACAGGAAGAATGAAAAGATGCGAGCCTCTGAAGCCGAGGTTCACAAATTTAGTGATGTATGGGGCTTAGATTGCCAAAGACGCATCTGCCTGCATCGTGTTGAGCATTCCAGAGTACACCAAACCTCGATGCACATCCAGGGTCAAAATTGCCCCATCCCGGATTAGCTCTGTCGCATCTTTAACCCCTACAATTACCGGCACACCCAAACGCAACCCAATCACTGCTGCATGGCTCGTCAGGCTTTCTTCCTCAGTAACAATGCCCGATGCCTTGCGAATCGCGTCTACATAGTCGGCATTCGTTTTAGAAACGATCAAAATTTCGCCATGATTAAACGTGCCTAATTCCATGCTGTTGTGGACAACCCTGGCGCGACCGCTCACAGAGCCTTGCCCGATGCCAATGCCACGTCCTAAAACGGCTGTCACCACATCCACTTTGATCAGGTCGGTGGAACCAGAAACCCCCTGTAATGTTCCTGCTGTCATGACGACCAGATCACCCTGGTAAAGTAATCCTTTTTCTTGAGCAACGTTGATTGCCGCCTGGAAGGTTTGACCCGTAGAAGGTAAATCCAGCACTAAGAGCGGTTTGACCCCCCAAACTAATTGCAACTGGCGGGCAACATCCACATGGGGAGTCACTGCCAGAATGGGCTTACGCGGGCGGAACTTAGACACATTTCGAGCCGTTGCCCCGGTTTTAGTCAAGGTCATGATAGCGGCCGATTGTAGTTGTTCGGCAATTTGCCCAACCGCTTGGCTAATCGCATTGGGGATCGATCGCCCTGGTACGTCTTCCAAGTTGCGGTTAAGGGACATTTCTTTCTCAATTCGGCAAGCAATCCGCGCCATGGTTTCTACAGCCTGCACTGGATATTTCCCAACGGCCGTTTCATTGGACAACATCACCGCATCGGTTCCATCCAAAATGGCATTTGCCACGTCGGAAATCTCAGCACGGGTGGCACGGGGGTTATTCACCATGCTGTCGAGCATCTGCGTAGCAGTGATGACCGGAATGCCCAAACGATTCGCCGTACGAATCAGTTGCTTTTGCAACATGGGGACATCTTCAGCAGGCAGTTCCACCCCTAAATCACCCCGGGCCACCATGACCCCGTCGCAGATGGACAAAACCGCTTCCATTTGTTCGATCGCCTCATGCTTCTCAATCTTGGCGATCACCGGCACATCTTTACCTGCGCTAGAAATTAGCTCTTTAATTTCTAAAACATCCTGGGGGTTCCGTACAAAGCTCAACGCCACCCAATCCACACCTTGGTCTAAGCCAAACATCAAGTCCTGCTTGTCTTTATCGGTGAGGGCCCGAATGGAAAGGTATACCCCTGGGAAATTCACTCCCTTATTGTTGGATAGCACCCCATCCACAACAACTCGGCAGAAGAGAGCTTTTTTGTCAATATCCACCTTCTCCACAAACATTTCTACGCGCCCATCATCCAGCAGAATGGTGGCACCTTCCGGCACTTCTTCAGCCAGCGTTTCATAGGTGACAGAACTCATCTCTTGAGTCCCCACCATGGGATAGCTTGTCAAAATGTAGGGATCGCCCTTTTTCAGGGTAATGGAGCCGTTCTCAAACTTTCCTAAGCGAATTTTCGGCCCTTGCAGGTCTTGTAAAATGCCAACCGGCTGATTTAACTCAAAGGAGATTTGGCGAATGGTGCGAATATTGCGCTGATGGTCGTCATACGTCCCGTGGGAGAAATTAAGGCGGAGGGTTGTTGCTCCAGCCTCAATCAGGGCACGTAGGACATCCGGACTACTTGTGGCAGGGCCGATCGTGGCAACGATTTTTGTGCGCCGAAGAGAGTTTTGTGGGTGCATGAACGTTTAGGCCAAAAGAAGGGGCTTGCGAAACTCCTGACAGCTTGCGAAGCGGCAAAACGGATAGTATCACGTTTAGCAAATCTAAACACATAAAATCCCCATTCCAGAAGAGCGAACGGGGAAATTTACAAGATTTATATGGGGATCATCACTTTGTAAAGGTTGAGCAATACTCTACAGACGTTCGCCTGTACCCCCATCCGCCGGATCGAGGAACGGGCGCAGATTGATATTGGCAGGAGATGTCACGCTGGGGGCAGGGCTGCTATTCCGACGGCCACCCATCAAAGAGGACAAATCCACCCCAACAGCATCACCAATCTGCCCTAAGATATCACGCTCACTACCACGGAACGTATTAACAGCCTGAGTTTGCTGCCCACTATCCGCCGTCACTAAGTTACCAAACACTCGATCGCGGGTGGCGATCGGATCTTGACCCGGAGGCACCGTCAGCACAATGCGGCAACCGGGAACGGCTTCTGTCGTCACACAGAGAATATCCATGCCGTTTTCAACGCTGGTTCGCAGTTCCAGCAAGCCATCAGGACGATAAAACTCTAAACGGCGGCTAATTTCGTTACACCGACGATCTTCTGTCCATCCTCCACCAAGCTGAGTTGGGGTTGCCCAAGCATAGGCTTCTCCAGGTTGGCTAATGGGGCGATACATTACGGTATAGCGACCGTTTTCAATTTCACAGCTAAATCGGGCATCGCTCGGCGGGGTGGTCGTCGGGATTGCATCAGGATTATTGACCTGGGCTTGGGCAGACTGTCCACCTGCCAAAATTGCTCCACTGCTTAGCAAAAGCGCGGTCATGCTCACTGACCAACCAACACGCTTTAAAAATGGTGCAAACCCCAGTTGCTTAAGTTTTGACGACATACACACAAAACCTCAATTAATATCTTTCAGTAGAGTCTTTCCAGTCAGTGATTCACGCCGATCGCCGCTGTAGAGCATTTTTGAATATGCATTTACGCCGATCGACCATCCTTGCGTTCAAGCACCCCGGAACGCTAAATAATCCCAGAGGTTGATGCTAACTTTAGAGACGCATTCTTGGGTGAATAAGTTGCCCTCATCCGGCAAAGGTTCAGAAAGGCTCACCAATGAGCAAGGTTATCCTCTTCTAGAGGGATTGACATGAAGATTTATGAAAAAATGTTTGTGTATGTTGTTACAATGGCTTTCTGGAATTAGAACTCAATACAGTGTGGTTGACTTTAGTGGTCTGGTTAACTTTAGAGTAACCAGCAAGCCTTAGCTGCCGATTTGGGAACGCGCAGCCTGGGGTTTCTTCCAATTGAGAAACGACTTAATCTATATCAACTTGAAGCTGGCTTTACATGAGCCAGCTTTTTTGCTTTTGTGGCGTTTTTGTACTGTAGCAACCCTTTTTAGAAAGCACCAGGATTTTTACCTGAATCTAACCTGAAGCGTGATCTAACCTGAAGGTAGAGTAAGCTGACGGTTCTATTTACCTCCTTTACAAAAACTCTTGATTTTCCAACATTTATGTCTTTGTCTTCTCTCCAAACCCTAACGGCTGCCCTCAAAGAGTGGGCTGTCACCGTGGATGCCCTGACGGAAGGTAAAACGATCCTTCTTCTGCGTAAGGGCGGTATCCGTGAGCAAGGCGGTTCCTTTACCGTTGCCCATTCCTCCCTATGGCTTTACCCCACCTATGAACATCAGAAACCCCATTTGCTAAAGCCAGAATACGCCGATCGCGTGCTTCCGGTGGCATCAGGCTGGCACCCTGAAACGGTGAAAATTCAGTCTTGGGCAGAAATAACGCACACATTTCAGGTGAGTGAAGCAGATGCGGTTGAGGCTCTGTTGCCGTTTCACGTTTGGAATCAACAATTTGTGACGGAGCGGCTCAAGTGGAAACCGAAAACGCCGATCGCTCTCTTGCTCTTGCGGGTACATCGCTTAGCCCAACCGCACATCATTCCCTATCGCCCGGAATACGGCGGCTGCAAATCCTGGATTGATTTAGATGTGAAGCCAGAATCTGGGCTGGACGCTCGTCCTGTCTTAACGGAATCCGAATATCAAGGGCAGGTGGCAGCAATTCAAAAAACCCTTGACTTTTTTAGATCCCCACTGCGGTAAGCTGGTTAAGTGCTTAAAATCGCTTGGCTAATCAACGTTTCGCAGTTTTTCTAAACACTTCTTTACAGATGGTTTCAAGTCCTCCTCGTCCCATTCGGATCGGTTCTCGAAAAAGCCAGTTGGCTCTTGTGCAAACTTACTGGGTCAAAGAACAGCTTCAAAAGCGGTTTGCCGATCGCCAGTTTGAAGTCCACACCATGAGTACTCAGGGCGACAAGATCCTGGATGTGGCACTGGCAAAAATTGGTGATAAAGGGTTGTTCACCAAAGAATTAGAGCTAGGAATGCTCAATGGCGACACAGATTTTGCAGTGCATTCCCTCAAGGATCTGCCAACTCGCCTGCCAGAAGGCTTAATCCTGGGTTGCGTTACGGAGCGCGAAGACCCAGCAGATGCATTGGTCGTCCATGCCAACTATCAAGATAAACAGCTTGACACGTTGCCAGAAGGGGCTGTAATTGGCACATCTTCCCTGCGGCGGCTGGCCCAACTGCGCTACCACTATCCCCACCTTGCCTTTAAAGACATTCGGGGCAACCTCAACACCCGTCTTCAAAAACTGGATGACGGAGAATACGATGGAATTATTTTGGCGGTGGCTGGCCTAAAGCGGCTGGGCATGGGCGATCGAATTCATCAGGTGATTCCGGCTGAGGTGTCGCTTCATGCAGTTGGGCAGGGGGCACTGGGGATTGAATGTCGTGCCGCAGACGATGAAATTATTGAACTGCTGCTCGCGTTACAACATCAGCCAACGGCCGATCGCTGCTATGCAGAAAGGGCCTTTTTGCGAGAACTTGAAGGCGGTTGTCAAGTCCCGATCGGCGTGAACACCACCTTAGAAGGTGATACGCTGAGCCTGACGGGAATGGTTGCAAGTATCGATGGCAAAAAGATGGTGAAAGGAACTGTCACTGGACAGGCAGCAGATGCAGAGGCGATCGGCATTCAACTGGCCAAGGAGTTGCGGGATCAAGGAGCAACCGAAATTTTGGAAGCAATCTTTGCCGAAATTCAAAGAGGTTAGGAGTGAAAGAACTCGGTGAAATTTTGACGGAGGATTGTTGTAGATTGGTAAAAACTTGGTAACAAATCTCAATCTTTTGAATCCAGCGAGATTTGCGGCTGAAGCTTGTTGATAGCAGGGAACACAGGGATCACTATGCGAATTCTGTTTGTTGCAGCAGAGGCAGTTCCAATTGCCAAAGTCGGCGGGATGGGTGATGTGGTAGGTGCTTTGCCCAAAGTCCTCAAGGCAATGGGGCACGATGTCCGAATTTTTATGCCCTACTACGGTTTCCTGCCCGACAAGATGAAGGTTCCCAAGGAGCCAGTCTGGAAGGGGTCGGCCATGTTCCAGGATTTTGAGGTGTATGAGTCAAAATTGCCTGGAAGTGATGTGCCGCTTTACTTGTTTGGGCATCCGGCCTTTTCGCCCCGTCGGGTTTACTACGGTGAAGATGAAGACTGGCGGTTCACTTTATTTGCCAACGGTGCTTTAGAGTTCTGCTGGAATTACTGGAAGCCAGATATTGCTCACTGCCACGATTGGCATACGGGTATGATCCCGGTTTGGCTGCACGAAGATCCTACGATTAAAACTGTCTTTACGATTCACAACCTGGCTTATCAGGGGCCTTGGCGGTGGCGGCTGGAACAAATCACTTGGTGTCCCTGGTACATGCAAGGTCACAATACGATGGCAGCAGCAGTCCAGTTTGCGGATCTTGTCACCACGGTTTCACCCACCTACGCAGAGCAAATTCGCACTCCTGCCTACGGTGAGCAGCTAGATGGGCTGCTTTCCTTTATTAGCGGCAAGACCGTTGGCATTCTCAATGGCATCGATCGCGACTCCTATAATCCTGAAACCGATCGCCATATTCCCCAAAACTTCACGGCTGAAACCCTGGACGATCGACTGGCGAACAAAATTGCCCTCCAGGAGGAGATGGGGCTGGAGGTGAACTCTAGGGCCTTCCTACTAGGAATGGTTTCTCGTTTGGTGGAGCAGAAAGGGCTGGATTTAGTATTGCAAATTCTCGATCGCTTTATTGCCTACAGTGATGCCCAGTTTGTGGTGTTGGGAACGGGCGATCGATATTATGAAACGCAGCTATGGCATTTGGCCTCTCGCTATCCGGGGCGCGTTTCTGCTTACATTTTGCACAATGAAACGCTAGCACGGCGGATTTATGCCGGAACCGATGCCTTCTTGATGCCATCCCGGTTTGAACCCTGTGGTATCAGCCAAATGATGGCTCTCCGCTACGGCTGTGTGCCGATCGTGCGTCGGACTGGGGGACTAGTAGACACGGTGACGCACCATGATCCGCTCAACAATGCTGGAACGGGGTACTGTTTCGATCGATACGAACCGCTTGACCTCTACACTTGCTTGGTGAGGGCTTGGGAAGCTTATCATTTCCCAGATGCTTGGCGGAAGCTCCAGCAGCGCGGCATGGCCGAAAACTTTGGTTGGGATAAGTCGGCAGTGGAATATGTTAAGGCATACAAACGCATTCTGGGTTTGCCAGAAGACAGCCAGCCAGAGCCAACTCAGGTGGTTGAGTCAAGAACAACAGAGAAAACCCTCACCACTCCAGGAGACAAACACCCAGAGCTGGTGAATTAGATTTCGCGGCAATGATTCCACGTAGGGGCGATCATGAGTTGCCCCTCTTTTTAGTTTATCGATCGTGCTTTCAGCCATTGGGTAATATCCTGTAGCACTTCTGTTCTTTCGGATTCATGCAAAATTTCGTGGTATAAACCGTCGTACAGCTTGAGCGTCTTATCGGCCGATCGGCTGGCTTCATAAAGCTTTTGGCTACCGGATGCCGGAGCAATCCGATCGGTCGTTCCATGCAAGATCAGGAGCGGTAAAGTGAAGCTGCTGAGGCTAGACTGGAGCTTGTGAGTTGCTCGAATCATTTCGGATGCCGTTCTGGTAGGAATACCACCCCGATAAATCAAGGGATCAGCTTCATACGCCTTTCCTACTTCAGGATCACGAGACAAATCACGCCGATCGATCGTTTGAGTTGGTAATGCTGGCATGAGTTGGCTGAGCCAGGCTAAAGCTTGGGGTTGCCACCAGGAAAGGGTGCGATCGAGATCCAAAATGGTGCCACTGGTGATCACGCCTTGCAAACTGGCTTGATGCTGAAGGGCATACAGCAGGACGATCGCACTGCCCATGCTGTGGCCCAGGAGAAAAAGCGGCGGGTGGGTTTGCTCAGCGTGAAGGCGTTGAATGAAATGCCCTAAATCAAAAACATGTTGATCAAACGATCGAACTAGACAACGGTTTCCGCCTGATTTGCCATGCCCCCGTAAATCAAAGCTGTAAACAGCAAAACCCTGCTCGGTCAAATGCAGGGCAGTCTCAGCATAACGAGTACTATGTTCCGCGTAGCCATGCACAATCACCACAGAGGCGATCGGACTTTGGGGACTCCAAGACTGCTCGTATAGGGAAAGGCGATCGGCCGATTCAAACGTTCCATCATGATGTTGAACGAGTGCCATTTTAATTAAGAACGGTTTGTGAGCGAACACTACCTACTTTTTCAAAGCAGTAATTTGCTTGCGAAGTTGCTCCGTTTGAGACAGCAAATCTTTTTGGGATAACGATTCTTGCGCTCCTGAAGCCAGCCACTTCAGCTGTACCGTTTCACTTTCAGCTTCCGCATCTCCCAAGATCAGGCAAGCGACCGCTCCACTGCGATCCGCCCGCTTAAATTGTTTACCAAAAGCACTGCCGCTCAGGTCAAGCTCCACCGAAAAGCCAGTCTGTCGTAAAGATTGAGCCAGCTTCATCGACTGCGCTTCCGCCCGATCGCCCCTGGAAACCAGATAAAAGTCCAAATTGGCTGGCTTCGGTGGTTGAAGCTGTTGCAGGAGTAAAATCAATCGCTCCAACCCGATCGCCCAACCCACCGCCGAGGTTTCCGGTCCGCCCAGTTCTGAAACCAGCCCATCGTAACGCCCCCCTGCACAAACCGTCGCCTGGGAACCTAAATCATCCGACTGAATTTCAAAAACAGTGTGGGTGTAATAGTCCAACCCGCGCACGAGTCGGGAATTGACGTTGAACGGAATGCCCAAATCGGTGAGTAACTGCTGTACTTGCTCAAATCGACCTTGGGAATCTGGGCTGAGGAAGTCGAGAATGCTGGGAGCTTCCTGGAGAATGGCTTGAGTTTTCTGATCTTTGCTATCCAAAATGCGAAGGGGATTGCGCGTCAGGCGGTCTTGAGAATCTGCATCCAGATCAGCTTTGTAAGGGGTTAAGTAGGCAATCAGGGCTTCCCGATACTGCTGCCGATCGCTGCGATCACCAATTGAATTAAACTCTAGCCGCAAATCCTTCAAGCCCAATCCCGTCAACAGGTCTGTGGCAACGGCAATGACTTCTGCATCTGCACGGGGATCAGCACTACCCAGCACCTCGACCCCCACCTGATGAAACTGTCGCTGCCGTCCGGCTTGAGGGCGTTCATAGCGAAACATCGGGCCGAGATACCATAACCGTTGCACTCCCCCCTGAGCGTGGAGGTGATGCTCAATATAGGCCCGCACAACTCCCGCCGTTCCCTCTGGGCGCAAGGTCAACGATCGATCGCCTCGATCGCGGAAGGTATACATTTCCTTACTAACGATATCTGTGGCTTCGCCCACCCCCCGCTCAAATAGCTCTGTTTGCTCAAAAGTGGGAGTCCGAATTTCCTGGTAAGCTGCTCGTCCTAACACCGCTCTGGCGACGGCTTCCACCTGTTGCCAGTACCCCACTTCCTCCGGCAAAATATCCCGTGTGCCTCGAATTGCTTGAACTGTACTCATAAAACCTATTTACCTTGTTGAACCGCTTCCCAGTCCCCATAGCGATTAGCATAATACGCCAAAATTTGTTCAATCCGCTGCTGAGATCCGGCATCTGCCTCAGCCGTATAGCGAATCAATATACCCCCAACCTGACTTTGGGCATAGTCAAAATTAGCCGATCGTTGGGGTAATAGCCCAACCTCTACCCCCGTTACCTGACGCAAATGGGCTGCAATTTCCCGGTATACTGCCAGAGGCAACTTGGGGCAACAAAGCTGATATTGCGCGTTCGCGGTGGGGGGATCAGACATGAAAAATGCGGTGGGAACGGTGAAAAGGGGAACTTGTACGGGAATGCGATGTACAGGAGGCAAAGAAACCACTTAGGAGGAAGCTTGCGGAGAATTTGATCCACTTGTGGGGTCAGGAAGAGGCAAGGTACAGCAGTTAACCTCGTCAATACAAACTTTGCCCCATTGCAAGGCCCAACGAACCAGAGCAACCCGATTTCCTGTTGCGGTCTTGGTCAAAATATTGCTGATATGGTTATCAACGGTGCGCTTGCTAATTTCCAGCTTCTCTGCAATTTCCTGGTTGGTCAAGCCCGCAGCCACCAATTCAACAATTTGTAGTTCCCTCTCAGAGAGAGAACTAGAGGTCTGAGACTCGCCACCATTCATAACTATGTTCCCGTCCAGTGTGTATATGTACTTACTGTATTTTTATTCTAAGGGTTTGTAGTCCGGGATGAGGGAACAGCTCTGCAAAAAGCAGAATTGGATGCCAAACGATCGCCATTAAAATTCCCATTTGGCAACAGAGGCGAAAGTCGCAAATGGAAGCAAGTTGTAGCTAACTTCAATCGGTGAAAGCCTTTAGTATGCTGGGGCGGCAATCCATGACACAAGTACCCCTAAGATGGAACCGGCAATCACCTGCACCGGAGTGTGTCCCAACAATTCCTTCAGCCGCTCCTCGCTGAACTTTGCATGATCCCCACTAAACAACTCATCCACAATTTGGTTCAGAATTCGGGCTTGCTTACCCGCTGCCTGCCGAACGCCTGCCGCATCGTACATCACGATGATGGCAAATACAAAAGCGATCGCAAATTCACCACTAGCCCAGCCATTCGTCTGCCCTACTCCTGCCGCCAAAGAAGTCACCAAAGCAGAATGGGCACTGGGCATTCCTCCGGTTGTCACCAGCGTTTGAAAGGTGACT
>PVWD01000494.1 GCA_003003615.1 filamentous cyanobacterium CCP2
GATTATAGTAGGGGAGGCAGCTAAGGACGGATGCAGCACCCGCCTCAGCCCAACCTTTCGTTCCTGATTTTTTCCCTCCCCCTCCAATGCGCGACTTCATTAAATACATTGTTGCAACCTTCGTCGGTCTTACAGCCTTTGCCGCCTTTAGTGCTGCTGGACTTTTTGCCCTCCTTGCCATTTTGGTAGCCTCCGCCTCGCAAGAAACCACCCCCAGAGTCGAGAGAGACTCTATCCTCACCTTTGACCTGTCTCAGCCCATCACAGATACGACCGTTCCCATGACTCCAGGGGATGTGTTGGGATCTGCCCTTTCCGATGGCAGTAGCAGCCGTCCATTGGCATTGCGATCGGTACTCAATTCGATTGAGCAAGCCGCAACCGACGATCGGATTATTGGCTTATATTTGCGCGGCAGTACTAGCTTGACCGGAACCGACTCTGGATTTGCGACCCTGCGGGAAGTTCGGGAAGCCCTGCAAACCTTTCGAGACAGTGGGAAGCCGATCTACGCTTATGTGGGTGATGCCTGGCAAGAGCAAGACTATTACCTGACCTCAGTGGCAAATACGATCGTCCAGCATCCTAGCGGACTCTTGGAACTGAACGGATTTAGCTCTGAAGGGATATTTTTTGCAGAAGCCCTCGATCGCTTTGGCATTGGGATGCAAATTTTGCGGGTTGGTGAATACAAGTCTGCCGTAGAACCCTTTATTCAAAACAGTCGTAGTTCAGAAGACCGTCAACAAACCCAACAATTGCTGTCTGATTTGTGGAATGAATTTTTGGAGGTGGCTTCAGAAAACCGAGACATCACCCCCCAACAGCTCCAAACGATCGCCAATCAGCAGGCCATTCTTTTAGCAGACCAAGCTGAAACCGCAGGACTGATCGATCGAATTGCCTACGAAGACGAAGTAATTGCCGAACTGCGAGAGCTAACGGGCGAAACTGAAGACGCAGACTCCTTCCGCCAAGTGAGTTTGTCTCGCTATGTGGAAACTGCCACCCGCAACCCGCAGCGTTCTTCCAATCACCAAATTGCGATCGTTTATGCCCAGGGGAACATTGTTTCTGGTACGAGTAGTGGACAGTCGATCGGCGGCACTTCGCTGGTAGAAACCTTGCGAACCATTCGACAGGAAGAAGACGTTAAGGCTGTTGTGCTGCGGGTTAACAGTCCTGGTGGGGGCGCAACCGCTTCAGAGCAAATTGCCAGAGAAGTACAGCTTCTTGCCGAAGAAAAGCCTGTTATTGCTTCAATGGGCAACTATGCGGCATCCGGCGGCTACCAAATTTCAACCTACGCCAACCAAATCTTTGCATCCCCTGGAACGGTGACAGGTTCGATCGGCGTATACGGTCTACTTCCTAACTTTCAAGATGTCGCTAATGAAAACGGCATTTCCTGGGATAGCGTGACCACCGGAGAGTATGCCGACATTGGCACCATTTCCCGCCCTAAAACGCCTGAAGAACTGGCGATCGTCCAGCGGGTTGTTGATCAGGTTTATGAACGATTCCTGACTATCGTGGCTGAATCTCGCAATCTTCCAAGGGAGCAGGTTGCCGAAATTGCCCAAGGTCGCGTTTGGTCAGGCACAGAAGCCCAGCAGATTGGACTAGTGGATGAGCTAGGGGGGCTAGAGGATGCCATTCAAGCTGCCGCTTCTGCCGCCGATCTGGGTAATGATTGGCAAGTGGAAGAATATCCAAAACCCGCTTCCGTTTGGTTAGAAACCCTTTTCAGCAGTCAGCTTGCCTCATCCCAAAACCCGATCGACCCGATTAGCCTGGAACTGCTCAATCTTCAGGAGGATCTGGACGCACTGCGATCGTTAAATGATCCGATCGGCGTGTATACCCGTCTTCCATTTGGCTTACGAATTCGCTAACAGGTTCAATACTAGACAAAATCACATGGCTCTCCTGCATCTTTACCCAAACCAGCAAAATTAAATAGCTGTGGGTCAGCCAGATGGGATGGACAAACATTTTGCAGACTGCGAAACAAACTATCCGTGCGACCAGGGAACTTTTCCTCCCAATCATGCAGCATTTGCTTAATTTGGGTACGCTGCAAGTTATCTTGAGAGCCACACAGTTTGCAGGGGATAATTGGAAATTGCTGCAAGGTTGCATACTGCTGAATATCTGCTTCCGAACAGTAGGCAAGCGGACGAATTACAATCTGTTTGCCATCATCACTTTGCAGCTTTGGCGGCATTGCCTTCAACGTTCCAGCATGAAATAAATTCAGAAACAACGTTTCCACAATGTCATCTCGATGATGCCCCAAGGCAATTTTTGTCGCACCTTCCTCAGTGGCAACCCGATACAAAATGCCCCGTCGCAATCGAGAACACAAGCCACACATGGTTTTTCCCTCAGGAATCACCTCTTTGACAATTCTGTAAGTATCCTGCTCCACAATCCGGTATGGCACCCCGATCGCCTCTAAATAGTCCGGCAACACATGAGTGGGAAACCCAGGCTGCTTCTGATCCAAATTCACTGCCAAAAGCTCAAAATCGATCGGGGCACTTCGTTGCAAACCTAACAGCACATCCAGCAGCGTATACGAATCCTTTCCCCCGGATAGGCACACCATCACCCG
>PVWD01000174.1 GCA_003003615.1 filamentous cyanobacterium CCP2
GTTGCATAGTCGTCACTGACCTGTCCTATCTTCAGGGCAGTTCCCATGACTCCGCTACTGCCCTTGTCTACCCATAAGTCGTTGGAGCCGACCGCCGAGAGGTTGTCGGTGAGAACCAAAGGTTATCTGCGGCGGCTCAACTTGGTCGTTAGCTGGCTTCGCATCAAATCCTTGCACTCGTCCTTGAAGGTTATCAATCGGTGCAAAACGTTTAGGAAGAGATCGCCCAGGGTCCTTGTAGGAGAACGATCGCAGCGATGGGTTAAGATCGGTAAGGTGTTCGTCTAAGCCATTCATTCAGTCCAGGAAATACATCATTAATGACTTTTGCAGAATCTCGCAGTGATACCGTTCCAGTTCAGCTTCCCAATGGAGCGATCGTTAAAGTCGAAGTTGCCAGTACGGGGCGAGAAGACGTTGCATTTGATGTGAAACAGTTTCAGCCAGTTGCTGATGCGATTGAGGGGGTAGTGCAGATGATTGCTGCTCCAATCCAAAAGGTGAAACCCAAGAAGGCAACGGTGAAGTTTGGCATGGAATTGGCGATCGAGTCTGGGCAACTAACAGCGGTGATTGTCAAAGGCTCCGGCAAAGGCAATTTAGAGATTACTCTGGAATGGGAAGCCCAAGCTAAGGATTAAGCCTTGATACACGTAGAGGATCTGTTGCAGCAATGTACGGTAAAACTCTCCATCCCTGGTCAACAGGGTTGGGGGACGGGCTTTTTTGTGGCTCCGGGGTTGATTCTCACCTGTGCCCATGTGGTTAAAGCCTTGGTTGCTCCGAATCGGGTGCGAGTACGATGGCAGCAACAATTAGATTTTGCGGAGGCAGAACTAGTTCAGCGGGTTCCTGAACTGGATCTAGCGCTATTGCAATTCACGCCAAGGGACGCAGATTTACCCTGTGTTTATCTGGATGAGGTGCTCCAGGTGGGTCAGAATCTCTATTTCTTTGGCTACCCGGATGAAGATTTTGAGCATGGCTGTCCGGTGACGGGCAGTTGTGAGGGCTTTACAGGGGATGTGTCGCCGCTGATCAAGTTTAAGCAGGCTCAGGTGCGACCGGGGATGAGTGGATCAGCACTGTTGAACCAACAGACTCGGAAAATCTGTGGAATGGTAAAGTTTACCCGAAATCGCTCCTTCGATCTAGGCGGTGGTGCCATTCCGACCCGTGTGATTCTAGAGCAGTTTCCTCAATTGCAGGAACTTCAGCGGGAGTTTCATGGGCGAGATCGCCGTTGGAGTGCTTTGTTAGAACCTGGTGATTCCGCCCCCATTCAGTCTCGTATTTGGATGGTGCCTGCCAATCGTAATCCCTTCTTTACAGGGCGTGAAACCCTGTTGGCAAAAATTCGAGATTGCTTGGCGGCAGGACAGCCTACAGCATTTTGTGGTTTAGGTGGCATAGGAAAAACACAAACAGCGATTGAATATGCCTACCGCTATCGAGAAGAGTATGAAGCCGTGCTGTGGGTTCGAGCAGAGCAACAGGGAGAATTCATCTCTGGGCTGGTGGAAATAGCAAAAGCTCTAAAACTACCGATCGCTCAGGAACGGAATGAATCGTTGATCATTAGTGTAGTCGAGTCATGGTTGAAGCAGCATCAAAACTGGCTACTGGCGCTAGATAATGCAGATGACTTAACTGTAGTGCAACCGTTTCTGCGTGGCATTGATACCGGACATATTCTGCTGACTAGTCGTGCCCAAGCAACAGGATCTATTAAGCGAATTGAGATCCAACAAATGGCTCCAGAGGAAGGTGCTTTGTTTTTGCTACGTCGTGCCAAGGTGATTGAGGAACAAGCAGAATGGAGTACTGCCCCTGCTGATGCACAAGCTCTGGCAGTTAAGATTGCTAGCCAGATGGATGGTTTACCCCTAGCACTTGATCAGGCAGGAGCATTTATCGAAGAAACTTTCACATCCCTGGAAGATTACCTGGCGTTTTATGAGGCAGAGGGTGTGAAATTGCTGGCAGAGCGTGGGGAGCTAGCAGACGATCATCCCAGTGTCACTGTCACCTTCTCCCTGGCATTTGAGAAGGTGATGGAACGCAACCTCGCGTCGGCTGATCTGATTCGAGTCTGTGCCTTTTTGTCACCCGATGATATACCTGAAGAACTGTTTAGACAGGCAGCAGTTGAGTTGGGAGATGATCTAAAGACCTTGTCGGAGCGACCCTTGGATCTCGCTAAAGTAATTGCAGAAGCCAGTCGATTCTCGTTACTTTATCGCAATCCTACACACCGTACTTTCAGCATTCACCGTCTGGTACAGGAGGTTTTACGTGCTCGAATGAGTCCGGATGAGCGTTGCTTATGGGCGGAACGTATTGTCCGAGCGCTCAATCGGGTCTTTCCTGAGCCAGACCATCCCAACTGGTCGTTGTGCGATCGCCTATTACCCCATGCTAGAGCCGCCGCCACCCTCGTTGATCCTTATCAACTCCAGTTTGAAGCTGTCAGCGATCTGTTGGATAAAACGGCTCGTTACCTGCGTGAGCGAGGTCAGTATGCTGAAGCCAAACCCTTGTTACAGGCTGCTCTTAACATTAGACGGCAGTTGTTTGGTGAAGCTCATCCTGATATCGCTACTAGCCTTAACAACTTGGCAAGCCTCCATAAGGATCAGAGGCAATATAGTGAAGCAGAGTTACTGTATCGGCAATCGTTGGAAATCCGACTTCTTCTTTTAGGAGAAGAAAATCTGGATACTGCCACGAGTTGGAATGATTTAGCGATCGTTCTCAAAGCTAGGGATCAATATAAAGAGGCAGAATTGCTTCACTCGAAAGCACTAGAGACACGTCGAAAACTTCTGGGAAATGATCATCTGGATGTAGCAGAGAGTCTGAACAACTTGGGAGTATTGCACATTGCTCAAGGTCGATATGAAGAGGCTAAATCTCTTTTTGAGAACGCTTTAAGTTGTAGAAAAAAGTTGTTAGGAGAAAGGCATCCGCGTACTATTAGCTCTCTAAATAATCTTGCTGCCTTCTATCGAAATCAAAAACAGTATGAACAGGCAGAGGCAATTTATTCTCAAGTTGTAACCCTTTCACATGAAGTTTTTGGCGAAATCAATCATCAAAAAGCTTCTTACTTAAATAACTTAGCTGGTATCTATACGGATCAAGGAAAATTTTCATTAGCGGAAGTATGTTTGAAAGAAGCGTTAACAATCCAAAAGCAATTTTTAGGGAGCGAACATCCAGATATTGCTTTAACTTTAAGTAATTTAGGCGCATTGAACGAAGATTTAGGGAATTGGGATGAAGCGGAAGTACTTTACCGTCAAGCGTTAGAAATGAAAATCCGAACTCTTGGCAAGGAAACCTCTTCTGTTGGAGCAAGTTTAAACAATCTAGCTAAATTCTATGTCGGACGAAAACAATATGAACAAGCTAAACAATTATACTTAGAAGCTCTGGAGATTTTAGAACCAAATTTAGGTAGTAATCATCCTCATGTTAAAAAAGTCTTAAGTAATTTGGAAGATTTGTTGAAAACAATGGAGCAGCAGTGATGTTCCTTGCCAGGTTAAAATCTTCTATTGAGATACATCAATTACAGTAAAGCCCGCCCAGTAAATGGGGTCTTGATATCTTTCTTGAGACTTGATTTCTAGCATTGCTTCACGCAAAGCATTTGCCACATCAATGTTTGAACCCTGCTCACGCATTGCTGAGTAAAATTCCAACATAAGCTGTTGGGTCGAGATATCGGGTACTGCCCAGAGAGAAACAACGACCTGAGGAACTCCAGACAATCCTAGTGTCATTGGCAACCCAAGTAAAGCACTTTCACTAGTTATTCCTCTGGCTGTATTGCAGCCACTTAATACGACCAAATCAGCATCAAGACGATAATTTAAAAGTTGCTGCGATGTTAAATCTCCATCCGATAAAACCATTGCACCAGGTAGTGACCCATTCGTTCTAATCACATGCCATCTTCCGGTTTCGTCTTCATCGGGCCATAAGCTATATGAGATTTGGTTGCCTTGACTAGAAGAATTAGCGGTACTCAGAATTCTCTGGACAAATGGAGCCCGGTTCTCTCGATTGTGTATTAACAAGATAGTGTCTCCTGACGGAGGTAAAGCATCAAGGATGCCATGTGAAGCAAAATGAATTACTTTCGCATCTTCAATTCCCTGAAAAACATTATTTTGAGTGGCTTGATGCCCGATTAAAGAGGGACTCCCTGTCAGTGAGGAAAGAAATCGTGCTTCTCCTTCCGCTCCTGGCAGAGAAATCACCCGAGGATTCGTCGGATTGCCAACAATTAAAAATTCTTCCCCTCTCGGAAATCGTCTTAATGGAGTATCATCTCGCAATACATATTGTAAATTTGGCGAAACTCGAATAGAAAACCGATCAATTAAATATTCACCTGATGTTGCTCTAAGAGCTGCAAAAGGTACAAGAAATAGGTCTCTTTGAGGAATGAAAATCACTTTAGAATCAGAGCCAGCAGGAAGAAATTCTTCAATGGGTGAAATCAGAAGTTGATACAATTGCTGTAATTGAGTCGTTTGATCAGCCTCTCTGACAATAGGAAGTTCATTCGTTCGTGTGTTGGTACGTAGTGCTTCCACAAGAACGACATCTTCTTCCCCACGATCAACATAGGAAGCCGTATCTCGCAATACACCGCGAGAAATTGACTCAAGAGATTCCCCTAAAGATTTGAAATCAATGATCTTGGCGTGTATAGCTCCATTGGGTTGGATGACCCAGGCGATAATCTCTGCTTCGTCAACAACCGAGAAATAAACCAATGTTGTCTCTTCTTCCTCAGCAAAGTGCTGAATGTTTTCAATAGATGCTCTCTCAGGTACTATCAACTCTGGTATCCGACTATCTGTAATCCGTCCACTCAGCACCTCATTGTTCAGAGCATAAGCAATTGCTGGTATTTGTCGGATTGATTCTAAATTTCTAACTTCTTCTGCAAATTCGAGGGCGGATACAACCTTATTGGGCTGGTTCTGCTTAATAAGCACTTTTTGGAGAAGACGCAGTGTATCTAATTCTATTGTGTGGACATCTCTATAATACTCATCTGAATAGTTATTAATTTGCCTTTGTCTAACCTCTTCCACTATGTTTTCAATGTCTGATGGAGGAACTCCTCTTGCAATAAGTTGCCCTTCCAACGTGGCGGGATCTATTTCTTGATTGAGATCTACGCCGTGTATTGTGGCATAAAGGTAGGCTAGGACTATTTGAGAAGGCAAAGACATCAATGTTAATGTTGACTCATTTCCCAAAGCCATTCTGTTTATTATGCGTCTATATAAATTATCTATGGGTTCAGGAGTTGTCATTACCCCTGTGCCGCTTGTAGATATAGTTTCAGATCTAAACAGGGTTAATCCAAATATAGAGATAGAATCCCTACGAATTCTGGTTATTGGGCTGATAAATTGACCAGTATCGCCTGATCTCACAGTCGAAAGTGCCAGGATCAGAGATTGCTCAGCATCAGAATAAAGACCTAACTGATACTCTTCTTGGGCTTGAGCCAGTAATATATCAGCTTGTTCTAAAATCTGCGATCGTTGAGGAGCCTGAGGAGCAGCATCTTGTGTTATTTGATGAAGAGGAGTTTCTTGTTGAGTTGTCTGATCTTTGAGTTCGCCTACTGACAAGCTAGGTGAAGGCATTCCCACTGCTTGACAAGGGACTAGCTTAGCTGCTGACATAACAGCAACAGATGATAAGGTGTAGGAAAGTAATGAAATGACAAATCTCTTCAAATTTACTCCTGTGCTGGCATTGCCATATGGATAAACAAGTTTTGACGGGTGGAGTCGCGGGGGCGGTACTTCCACTTAGGGGGTTACCCCTAACTCCTATGTCAAAATTAAGCTGTGGACTATTAGATTTAGGCTAAGTATACTCCAGGAAAGAAAGACTGTTTTCAATATTGAAACTATCCACATGTGCGTTGCTGTGATTAACTTAGGTGGCATCGTTCAGGGCAATCAGATGGGTACGCCAAACCACCCACTGAAACCTTAAAATCGAAGTAGCGTGACTGCGTGAGGGCAACTCGATGCAAATTACCCTGAACCTACCTGACAGCCTCAGCCAAACCGACACCTTTAACCAGAGCGATTGGCTCCGGGAGATTGCGATCGCCCTGTTTCAGCAAGAGCGAATTTCCCTCAGCCGTGCCAGCAAAATTGCCGGGATTGAGCTTATGGACTTTCAAAAGCTGTTGGCCGATCGCGGCATTTGTGTTCACTATGATGTAGAAGACTTTGAGCAGGATATTCAGCACCTGCGAGATCGGGGTTGGCTGTGATTGTTGTCAGCGATACATCCGCACTCTCTAATCTTGCCATTGTTGATCACCTCTGGTTGCTAGAAGCCATTTACCAAACGGTGATCATTCCTGACGTTGTTGCTAGCGAACTCGCAGCCGCCAGCAACCTTGCCATCTTAGCCATTCTCCAACTGACCTGGATTCAAACCCAACCCCTCATCAACTCCGAACTTGCTGACCAACTTCAACAAGACCGAGGACTGGATGCCGGAGAAGCCAATGCCCTTGCGTTGGCATCTGAGCTACAAGCCGATGACTTGCTCATTGATGAACGCTTAGGGCGACAAGAAGCTATTCGGCTTGGGCTGTCTATCATTGGTATCTTAGGTATTCTGCTCGTCGCTAAACAAAGAAGCCTCATCCTTCAAGTTCACCCCGTTATGGATGCCTTGATCGACCAGGCTGGTTTTCGCGTCAGCCCCCAGCTATACCAGTGGATCTTAGCCCTTGCTCAAGAGCCTTAATATTCAGTAAAAGATAAGCCGAGATAGTTTGTGGAGAAAGCCAGCTAACACTGCGTGGCAGCGGGCGGACGAAAGCTACTGGTGTCGAGTTCAAGGTTATCTGCCACCGCTGCACTTCACCGTTAGGTTGCAACACCGCCACAAGGAAATCCTAACTTTCATGCCTAGGACAAGACTACCGCAACGAAATGAATCCTGATACGATCGTCTTTTTGTTATGACACCAAATGCACATTAAACCCTACGATTCCTGCCATCTTGATGCTGTTATCCGTCTTTCACTGCGGGCATGGACTCCGGTTTTTGATTCAATTCAGAATGCAATGAACCCCGATGTGTATCAGGCGTTCTATCCCGATCATTGGCGGGTGAGCCAGCAAAAAGCCGTTGAGGATGTTTGTGCTGCTGAAGACACCCGCGTATGGGTTGCTATTGATGCAGATTCTATTGTGGGCTTTGTCGCTGTCAAACTACATTTGGAAGACAGTATGGGCGAAATCTATATGGTTGCTGTTGATCCAGACTGTCAAGGTCGGGGAATTGGCAGCGCGCTGATAGCGTTTGCTTTAGAGCGGATGAAAGAGGCTGGAATGTCGATCGCAATGGTTGAAACCGGGGGTGATCCTGGTCATGCTTCAGCACGTCACACCTATGAAAAGGCAGGATTCGAGCTATTTCCGGTTGCCAGATACTTCAAGAAGCTTTGAGTCCAGATGTGAGCCTCAACGTTCCCTTTGCGCTGCAAATCAGCAACCCAAATTATGAAGGCAAAGTGATCGCAACAATGACACCAGTCGCCACATCAACAGGTTTGTTTCTGATATTTGGAGTTGAATTTGTTGAGCCAACCACGATATCTCCGTAACCCGCAGTTGTCACCTGAGCTGAAGCCATATCGCCTTTTGCAAAACCAAATCCTCGACTAATAGACAAAAAACCATATTTGGGTAGAATCTTTGTCATCGAATTTGTTCTTGTTAAGGCTGTAGCTGTACTTCCAAATGCAACGGCATCAGCTGTGACTGTTGTTCCAGCAGAACCTGAGATAGAAGAGGTTTCTGAGGCATTCTCAAAATACGGTAAATTTTCAATCAGCATGTTTCGAGCAACGTAGTTTTTGATGGAATTAGGGCATTAACATAGCACCGTTTCTACTCCGTCAGTTGCCATATTGGCACTTGCTAATCAATACCCGTAGGAGCCAATGGTGGTTTCAGGTTATTTTTAGCCAAGCTATTTTAATCAGTCCAATAAACTTAACTGCATAAATGAATCATCTTTGCCCTTCGATCGCCTTGATTTGCGTTTGCGAGGAGTCACTTTACGCGGCGTGATATTGACATGGGCAACAAACCACGATCGCAATATTTTTGCCTGTTCATGATCCAATGCATCCAGATCGAGAGGTAAAGGAAACAAATTAGGGTGTGGCAGATTTGCCCAATTTGTTTCACTATGAAACCGTTCTGCCCCAAAGGGAATCAGCATTTCGGGAAGACGGGCTAAATAGGGAAGCACATTTTCCTGCTGTAAAAATAACTTGCGCTGCTGATCTAGCTGCTGAACGCGCCGTTGCCGTGCCGATCGGTAATTCAAAATGGGGGGTGGATAGTCCTTGAGCCGAGGCGGTAGTCCCAGTTGGACAGGAGGGAGATGGGCAACTTCAGGCACCCATTGCTTAATGAACAGCCCATCCGGATCACAGCGATCGACGGCCACCTGCTCTGGGTTGTAAATTCGCGTCCAGGTTTTATCAACACAGTGCGTTACGCCTGCCTGCATCGCCCACTGATAATGATCGATCGGGCAATCACCATCAATCAAATGCCGCATAAAGTGCAGTGCCCCATACCGCCAGTCCATGCCTAATAAATTACTGAGAAAGCTGGAATAAATGGCGCGAGTCCGGAAGTTGAGCTGCTTCCAGCCTCCGGTTGCCTGCAAACACCGGGCAGCCGCATCAACGATCGGAAAACCCGTTTGTCCCGCTTTCCATGCCTGATAAAGCTCCTCATCAAACGCCCAGCCTTCTTCATCAAATACCGAATAGAGCGATCGCAACTCCAACTGCGGCAAGTAGCGAAACCGTTGGGCAAAGCCGCTGCCCCAGCGCAATCGAGCGATCAACTGTTGCCGACTCCGTTCTGCCTTAGGGTTTGGCAATTTGCGCCGTTTAGCAACGTGATAACACTCCCGCACGGAGATTACCCCAAACTTAATGTAAGGACTTAACCCCGTTGTGGCTTCGGCTCCTGGATAGGAAAGCTGCCAGTAGTAGCGATCGACTTTTTCTTCCAGGAATTCATCCAGAAATTGCCGTGCGGCTGCCGTTCCTCCTGGGGGAATAGGTTTGCCGTCTGCAACAAGTCCTAATTCGCTGAGGGTTGGTAATGGCTCACTTGGCAGGTCAGGGGGAACGTGAATTTGGCTAGGCGTAGGAACCAGAGCCGCCTTCATTTCGCTAAACCAGAAATCTCGATAGTCTGGATACGGCATCAAATCGGGTGTTCCGGCAGGGGGTTCAAACCAGCGAATTTTCATTTGCCGTTCTGCCAACCCTTGATTCAGCCGCGCATCCCGCACCCGCCCATAGATCCGCTCATAGTCAATGTAGGCGTAAATGCCATCTGCCTGGGTTTCCTTTACCAACTCCGGCAGCACCTGCACCGGATCCCCCGATCGCACAATTAACCGCCCACCCCGTTCCTGCAACGCCTGATCCAGAGCCGATAAGCATTCCAGCATAAACGCCACCCGCGCCGGAGCCGTCTCTGGGTGATGCAATAAGGCGCGATCGAACACAAACACCGGAATCACTGCCCCCCGTAAAGCAGCCCGATACAGCGGTGCATGATCGGTAATTCGTAAATCTCGACGAAACCAGACGATCGTGCGGTTCATGGGTGGAGCATTTGTGATCGAGAAGGGGTGATATGAACTAATGTAACGCTGTTTGGTGATTGGTAATTGGTAATTGGGAGGGTTATCGGAGCGATCGTCTTGCTATGCCGCTGAGCCAATCTACGCCGAACGTGAGTAGGATAAAGACTCCTAAGGTGACGATTACACTGCGATAGTCAAAACTGCTGAGTTGTTCAGTTAGCAACCGTCCTAAACCACCTGCCCCCACTAATCCCACAATCACCGTCTCCCTGGTGCAAACTTCCCAACGGTAAAGGATATAGGCGAGGAAACGGGTCAGCGTTAACGGCAAAACGCCATAGAGAAAAATCAGGGAGGCAGGGGTTCCCTGGGCTTTGAGTGCTTGCAAAGGGCGTTGATCCAGGTTTTCGTTTACCTCTGCCATTAACCGTCCTAAAATGCCCATATTGTGTAATCCTAGGGCGATCGCTCCCGGTAAGATGCCAGGAAATAGCACAAATAGCATTACGAGGGCCCAAATGGGAGATGGAATGGCTCGGAAAATTAGCAAAACCGATCGCGTCAGTAATAGCCCCATCCACGCCAAAATTTGGCTAGCTAGATTCTGTCTGGTCGCACGAATTAGCCCACCGGGAAGGAAGAAGTTATAGGCTGCGGGAAAGGACAGCACAATGCCGCCAATGCCTGCCAGGACGATTGCCAGAATCGACATCGCGATCGTTTGCAGGGAAAGTCTGACTAGCTGCTGTAAAATTTCCCAGTTGAACGCGGGGGGGAAACTGGCATGGGCAATGTCTTGCAATAAGTTCAAAGTGCGAGATGACCAGAGTTTGCTGAAATCTGCCTCAACGTACCAGAAGCAAAACAGGATCAAAGCAAAGAGGACAATCAGCGCGAAAGCGTTAATTTGAAGCGTTTTCTGGTTTTGCAATGAGCGAGATTGGAGACTGGTTAGAGCCGATCGCTTTCGCAAATTTAAGTCTATGCGACTGGGAGAACCAAGGTGACGACGCAAAAGGGCACTACTGAGATCGACGGAACCCGTCAGGAAAAAGAGGGCGATAAATAATGTCCAAAGTTGTTCGTAGCGGAGGGACTGGAGGCTGAGGATGATTTGATAACCTAATCCGCCTGCACCGATAATCCCCAGCACTGCGGCTGAACGAATGGAACACTCAAAGCGGTAGAAGGTGTAGGAAAGCAAATCTAGAAAGGCTTGGGGGAGCAGGGTATAGCAGAATGCAGTGAGGGGAGCAACACCGCTATTGAGCAGCGCATGGAGCGGTTGGCGTGGAGTTTCGTCGAGCAGTTCAGAAAAAACCTTGGAAACGATCGCCCCATAGGGAATTGCGATCGCCAGAATCCCGACTAATGGATCTAAACCAAAAATATTAACAAAGAACAATCCCCAAATGAGTTCATGAATCGAACGCGGAATTGCTAAAGTAGCACGAAGTACAATCCAGGGAGATTTTTTTTGAACTGTTGAGTGAACGGTATTTTGACGGCTTGGAAAAACAGAATTCCACCATACTTCCGAACATAAAATTCCGCCAATGAGACCGATCGCCACACTCAATGCAGTTCCACACACTGCATAGGCCAGCGTAATCAGCGTTGCATTTCCGGTTAACTGCAAAAACTCTGGACTGAGATCAGGATTAAGAAACGATCGCAGAAACCGAAATAACTGAGGGACTCCACCAGCATTGAACCATTCCTGGTGAAATACTCCCGACACAAATAGGGAAAGCCCGATCGCCATCATTGTAACCAGCAGCCACACCGTTATCGGAGTCCAAACGGGAGGACGGGATGATTGATGAGCGTATGGGCTTCTGAACCGATTCAAATCTACAATCCAAAATCTAAAACAGTTTTCTCCTACCTCCTCCTACAAAATTTCCCGTCCCAAGTAAGGCTGTAGCGCCTCCGGAATTTTCACCGTGCCATCAGGCTGCTGATAGTTTTCCAGAATTGCCGACATCGTACGCCCCACAGCCAACCCAGAACCATTGAGCGTATGGACAAACTGCGTTCCTTTTTTGCCTGCCTCCTTAAAGCGAATGTTGCCGCGTCGGGCTTGAAAGTCTTTACAGTTTGAGCAGCTTGAAATCTCCCGGTATTTATCCGATGAGGGTAGCCACACTTCCAAGTCGTAGGTTTTGGTTGCCGAAAAGCCCAGATCGCCCGTGCAGAGTTCAATCACTCGGTAGGGCAGCTTCAAGGCTTGCAAGATGGCTTCGGCATCGGTGAGCAGCTTTTGGTGGGCTGTTTCCGACTCCTCTGGGCGAACAAACATATAGAGTTCAACTTTGTTGAATTGGTGCAAGCGAATTAAGCCGCGAGTGTCTCGTCCGTAGCTGCCTGCCTCCCGTCGGAAGCAGGGAGTGTAGGCACAGTAGTATTTGGGCAATTCTTCAGCAGCAAGAATTTCATCGCGGTGCAGGCTGGTGATCGGTACTTCAGCAGTGGGAGTCAGCCAAAGATCGTCTTTCTCACACTTGAAACTTTCTTCGGCAAATTTCGGTAATTGCCCCGATGCAGTAAGCGATTGGGTGTTAATCAAAATGGGCGGCAAAACTTCTGTGTAGCCTGCGGCAATTTGGCGATCGAGCATAAACTGAATTAATGCCCTCTCCAAGGCGGCTCCTGCTCCAATAAGCGTCACAAAGCGGCTTTGGGCAATTCGTGCCGATCGTTCAAAGTTTAAAATTCCTAATTTTTCACCAATTTCCCAATGGGGCAAAATGCCCTCAGAGTCTTTTGGCAAATACTCCTCACCCCATCGCTTCACTTCAACATTTTCTTCCTCATCTTTGCCCACAGGAGTCGTTTCGTTGGGTAGATTAGGAATGGTTAGCAGAATAGATTCGAGTTCCGCTTTGATTTCCTTCTCCTTTGGCTCCAGTTCACTCAGTTGAGATTTAACCTGATTTCCTTCATCGCGTAAGGCTTGAATCTCTGGGTCATCTGGTTTTGCCCCCGATTTCATTTTTTGCCCAACCAGCTTCCCAATTTCATTGCTGCGTGCCTGAAGCTGCGATCGTTCAATTTCCAACTCGCGCTGCTGGCGATCGAGTTCCAATATCGGTGACAGGTCAAATTTGCCCCGCTTACTCAGGCTGGCTTGAAATGCTTCTGGATTTTCTCGAAGTTGCTTCAGATCAATCACAACGATTCCTCTTATTTGGCGCGATCGGTTGCCAATACATAATGCTACCAATTTTGGATTTTGGATTTATAGGTTTTGGCCTGAAAAAGTTGAAGAAGCAGACCAACTTAGGCGATGGGATGGCTCGGTTGGCTACCTGACAAATTCTGGTAAGAGCGGCTTTAGTCCGTTTGTCGCGACAGATTTTGTCGCTACAGATAACGTTTTGGCAAAACCTGCCCTCATATCAACAGTTCGGCTCTCTCCAAAGGGTTGACTTGCCAAGAGGATCTTCCCTAGGGTAGGACGGTTTTTTGCGAAAACAAGGTTGACTAATTTTAAGTTGACTTGTTTTTAACAAAGATTAAAGCAACGGAGTGTCGCAGTTTTTGATGCAAACGATGCAAAGTGATTTGAAATCAAACGATTTATCGCCAAAAGGACTGGGACTCTCTGCCCGCATTGCCTACGGCATTGGGGATTTTGGCCCATCAATGGCTGGGAATACTTTAAC
>PVWD01000495.1 GCA_003003615.1 filamentous cyanobacterium CCP2
ACTCCCCACTCCCCACTCCCTATTCCCCCACCCCTTCGCCATGTCGATCGAAGAACTCACCGACTTCCTTCGATCGCTGCATCAATCTCGCCAACTGCACTGGGCCGTTGCTGAAATTCCCCTGGAACAACCCGTTGCCGCCACAAAATCTCGATCGCGCAAACGTCCGCCCCCAGCGGAAATCCCCTCTTCTCGGTGGCAATTGCTCCCCCTTTCACTGCCCACCTACCACCAGCCCAGCGAAACTCCTCATCACCTCACGATTACCCCCCAGCATTCCGCCGCCGATAATGGGATTGCACCCAACGAAAACGGAGCCACTCCTGTCCTCAGCCTCTATCCCTGGCAAATTCAAGGCATTCGGCTAACCCTTACCGAGGCATTGCCCCTGCTGCAATCTCTCCCGCTTAGCTCTGTCCAGGATGAAACTTTTTCTTGGCTGGGGGCAGACCTGCGCTTTTGGTCACACATTGCCCGCTGGCACCTAGACCTACTGGCTCGTAACAAATTTTTGCCCAGCCTGGAGTCCCGTCCTGATGGTTCAGGGGTGGCCCACTGGCAAGTACTGATTGACAGTGCGATCGATCAAGCACGGCTCGAAAAATTTGCCCATCAAATGCCAGGGGTTTGCCGTACCGATGGCGATCGAGATGGGTTGCCCTCTGCCCAGGAGATTCTCTTTAGTTTCTTGAATGGGGCGATCGACTTCCAGGTTCGCAACGTTGCCGCCAATCATCCCCTGCCGACGGCTCCCCTGCCAAAGGATTTGCCCCTGCGAGAATGGCTCTATTCCCTGGGTAAAGACCCTATCCTCACGGCTGAACCCGCCCGCATCGAACAGCTAGAAACTGCCCTGACAAACTGGACGGCTCCCCTCCAGCGACAACTCAGCCAAACCCTCAACGCCTTCCGCACCTGCTTCTACCTCCAGCCCCCCACCACCGGCCAAACCGATTGGACATTGGAGTATTTCTTGCAGGCAGCCAACGATCCAGAAATTTTAATCAGTGCCCGTACCGTTTGGAATAATCCGGTAGAACGGCTGGACTATATGGGGCGAGTGATTGAACAACCCCAGGAAACCCTTTTAGCCGGACTAGGATTTGCCTCTAAACTGTATCCGGTCTTGGAACCCAGCCTTCAGGAATCCCAGCCCCATGCTTGCTCACTGCACCCGTTGCAGGTGTATGAGTTTATTAAATCTACGGCTTGGCGGCTCCAGGATAGCGGCTTTGGGGTGATCTTGCCTCCCAGTTTGGCTAGTCAAGAGGGCTGGGCCAATCGCTTAGGGTTGCGAGTACAGGCAGAACCGCCCAAACTTGGTAAAAATCAGCGGTTGGGACTGCAAAGCCTGCTGAACTTTAAGTGGGAACTGACGATCGGCGGGCAACGGCTCACTAAGGCAGAGTTCGATCGGCTCGTGGCCCAAAATACGCCCTTAGTAGAAATTAACGGTGAATGGGTCGAGTTTCGCGCTCAGGATGTCAAGGCGGCCCAGGCTTTCTTTGACAGCCGTAAGGATCAGATGTCGCTTTCCCTGGAAGATGCCTTGCGAATTAGTACGGGTGACACCCAGATGATTGAAAAGCTTCCGGTCGTTGGATTTGAGGCATCGGGAACCCTACAAGAACTGATTGACACCTTAACCAAGGGAAATCAAAGCGTTGAGCCAATTCCCGTTCCAGAATCCTTTCGGGGAGAATTGCGCCCATACCAGGTGCGGGGGGCTTCCTGGCTGGCATTTTTGGAGCGATGGGGCTTGGGGGCGTGTTTGGCAGACGATATGGGTCTAGGAAAGACCATTCAATTCATTGCTTTGATGCTGCACCTCCAGGAGAATGAAGTCTTAGAAAAGCCTGCTCTGTTGGTTTGTCCAACTTCCGTGCTGGGCAACTGGGAGCGAGAAGTGAAGCGGTTTGGCCCTAGCTTGAAGACTCTGGTGCATCATGGCGACAAACGATCGCAGGGTAAAACCTTTGCCAAGGCAGTCAAAGACAAGCATTTGGTCATCACCAGCTATTCCCTGGTGCAGCGAGATCTCAAACATCTTCAAGCCGTAGACTGGCAAGGCATTATTTTAGATGAGGCGCAAAACATCAAAAACCCAGATGCTAAGCAATCTCAGGCAGTCCGCCAACTCGAAAGCCAATTCCGCATTGCGCTAACTGGAACCCCCGTAGAAAACCGCTTGGCAGAACTGTGGTCAATCATGGATTTTTTGAATCCGGGCTACCTGGGGCCCAAAAACTTCTTTCAGCGACGTTTTGCCGTGCCGATCGAGCGTTATGGCGATACGGACTCCCTCCAAACCTTGCGTTCTTTGGTTCAACCCTTTATCTTACGCCGCTTAAAAACCGATCGTTCCATCATTCAAGATTTGCCTGACAAGCAGGAGATGACCGTTTTCTGTGGTTTAACCAGTGAGCAAGCCGCCCTCTACCAAAAATTAGTCGATCAGTCTCTGATAAACATTGAATCTGCTGAAGGCATCCAGCGACGCGGCATGATCCTGGCGTTAATCACCAAGTTAAAGCAAGTCTGCAACCACCCCATCTTATTCAAAGGATTAGAAGACGACCAGGAAGCAAAAGCACTCCCCACTCC
>PVWD01000175.1 GCA_003003615.1 filamentous cyanobacterium CCP2
GCACAAACGACCAACCCCCGATCGCATAGAGCAGTATTCCTAAGGGCAATTGCAGCAATAAAAAGTAGCGATTGAGCCAGCGGTAAAAGGGTTGCTTTGCTAAATCAGGCGCAAAACGGACATAGTGTTCATAGTCAAAGAATTCAGGCTGAGGATACACCAGCCACAGCAGATGACTCCACCAAAATCCCCGACGAGCCGAGTAGGGATCTTTGATTTCATCTTCTGTGTAAGCGTGGTGTAACCGATGCCCAGCCACCCAAAAAATCGGACCACCTTGCATGGCTAAAGCACCGATGATGGCGATCGCATACTCTAGCCACCGGGGAACTTGAAAGCTGCGATGACTCAGCAAACGATGATAGCCTAAACAAATACCAATGCTGCCAAACAACCAATGCAAAAGTAAGGCAACACCCAATGCAGACCAAGAAAAGAACCAAAGAGCAATAATTGCTAGAAGATGAATTGTAGTGAAAAACAGTATGAATGCCCAACTAATTTTAGAATCGGCTGGAATCATTGAGTTAACGTTAGTTGACATAAAAACTCCTCACACAAAAAAGTACGGACGAAAAGAATACGAATGGACTAATTCACACTGATTAAATCGCTTTTGAGAAACCAGAAATTGGCTTTTGGTGCAGGTAAGCGTCAAACACAGAGGCAATATTGCGAATCAGGAGCCGTCCAACGGGTGTCACCTGAATCCGATTGCCCGTTACCTCAACTAGTCCATCCGCTTCTAGGTGAGTCAATGCCTCAAGTTCACTGGCAAAGTAGTGATCAAAGTCAAGAGAATAGCGGGTTTCTACGTCTAGCTTGGAAAGACCAAATTGACACATCAATTCCATGATGATGTGGCGGCGAATTTGATCGTCTCGATGAAGCTGAATTCCCCGTTCTATCGGCAATTCCCCTTTTTCAATTGCGCGGAAGTAGGACTGTAAATGCTTATGGTTCTGGGCGTAGGCATCGTGCAACATACTGATGGACGTTAAGCCAAAACCAACTAATTCGGCATCAGGCAAGGTAGTGTAGCCTTGGAAGTTGCGCTTCAGAGTACCGTGCTGTTGGGCGATCGTCAGTTCATCATCGGGTTTGGCAAAGTGATCCATACCAATGTATTGATAGTGTCGCTGGGTGAGCGTTTCGATCGCCATCTGCAAAATATCCAGCTTTTCAGATGCATTGGGCAAGGCATCGGCAGCAATCCGTTTTTGAACGGGTTTCAGCCAGGGAATATAGGCAAAACTGAATACGGCAATGCGATCAGGATTGAGTGCGATCGTTTTTTCGATCGTTTCGGTAAAGGAACGCAGCGTTTGATAGGGCAAGCCGTAGATCAGATCTACATTGACACTATCAAAATCAGCCGCGCGAATCCAACTCATGACATCAAATAACAAAGCTTCTGACTGAACTCGATTTACCGCAATCTGCACCTTTGGATTAAAGTCCTGAATGCCAAAACTAATGCGGTTAAACCCAATTTCCCTCAACGCCAAGATGTAGTCACGATTGATGTAGCGAGGGTTAATTTCAATTGAAATTTCAGCATTTGGTGCAAAGTTGAACTGATGCTGAAGGGTACGCCATAGTACCTCGACTTGATCCAAATTCAGATAGTTGGGTGTGCCTCCACCCCAATGCATTTGAGTCACCGGACGCGACCTATCGATCGATGCTGCCGTTTGCCGAATGTCCTGCACCAAGCAATCTAAATAGGATTGAGCCGCCGTTTGACTTCGGGTGACAATCACATTGCAACCACAGAAGTAGCAGGCAGTTTGGCAAAAGGGAATGTGAACATAGAGAGATAGGGGGGACTGTCGCTGATTGGACGTGGCGATCGCCTGCTTGAAGTGATGTTGATTAAATTCTGGTGTAAATTCAGCCGCAGTCGGATAGCTGGTATAGCGCGGCAACGGGCGATCGTATTGCTGTAATAAACGAGCATCGAATTGAGCAATTGGTGGTGCAGAAATCATAAATATCGCGTTCTCCTCTCAAATCTAAATTGGTTCTGATAATTGGGTTGAATGACAATCAGATTAAGTCATGATACAGTTCGGATCACGTTCTCAGATGACGTAATTTACTGGTTCTGGCTTTAGCATTCTCAGTTCGGATGAATGATGGGAGGCACGTTCTGTACTGCCGGGTTTATCCTGACGGGTCAATAGATCAAAGGCATGATCACCGATGGCGGCTTTCACATCTGGCTCTAGTTCATGCATCACATCTCGGTTCAGGGCAAAGGCAAAATTTGCTTCAGCAACAATGCGACGAATCGTGGCTCCATCTAGGTTCAAAGCGTCGATCGCATGGCGGTATTGTTCTTTAAAGGCTCGTTTTGCCTCTGGGGTAGGAATCTGCTCAAACTCATGGAGAGACGTTCCCTGAGTAGGAGGCAGATTGAGGGCAGAGCGAATGATGGTTTTGAGAGCCTGACCACCGGATAGATCACCCAAATAGCGGGTGTAGGAATGGGCAATCAACAGAGATGGATCGGTGGTTGCCACTTCCCGGATGCGGTTGACATAGACTAACCCCGCCGCAGAAGGAACAATCTGATCTCGCCACTGTTCGCCATAATAAAACGCCAGATCTTGCTCTAGACTGGCAGCCCGATTCAGTTCTGGAAAGTGAATCGCAGCCACAATCGGGTCATCGCAGTGGCTTTCAATTTCGGCTTCTAGAATGCTGTAAACAAAATAGAGATTGGCAAGCAGCTTGCGAAAGGGTTCCCACTCAACAACTCCTTTTAGGAAGCATTTCATGAATGCCGTGTTTTCTGCCAAGGTATGGGCATGGGCAGTTCCTTCCCGCAGGGCAACAGATAGCGTGGTCATAATACGACTCCTTCAAATTCTGAAAAGTTGCGGTCAAACAGGCTTACTGCGTTCTGTCGAAGGTGCGAGCCTCGCAGTAAGATCAGCACAGAACTGACTATAACTTAATCATTGTATAGTTATCAAGTTAAACTTCTTGAAGGTTTGCGATATCGACGCTTCACAAATTTTTAAACAGTGCAAAAGCCTAACTGCGCACCGAAGTTGTATTATAACTTGATAGTTATTAAGTATATGAGCAAGGTGACTATGATTTCGTCTCTGCCCAGTTCAACAGAGGTTGCCACCTCAAAAGCAATTCAGGAAAACCTGCTCACTCCCCGGTTTTACACCACAAACTTTGATGTTGTTGCAAGCCTTGATCTCACCCCCCAGCGGCAGCAGCTAGAAGCCATGCGGGCAGAAATGCGGGCAGACTATAACCGTCACCATTTTGTTCGAGATGAGTCGTTTAACCAGTCTTGGGAGCATCTTGACAAAGCAACCCGTAAAGCCTTTATCGATTATCTAGAACGTTCCTGTGTCTCTGAGTTTTCTGGTTTTTTGTTGTTCAAGGAACTATCTCGTAAGCTGAAGCAGCGTAGTCCACTACTGGCAGAAATTTTTCATTTGATGGCACGGGATGAAGCGCGTCATGCGGGTTTTCTCAATAAAGCCATGGCTGATTTTGGCTATTCAATGGATTTGGGCTACCTGACCAAAGCGCGTACCTATACGTTTTTCCCAATCGAGTGGATTATTTACACCGTCTATTTATCCGAAAAGATTGGCTATTGGCGCTACATCATCATCTATCGGCATCTAGAGCAGCATCCAGAGCATTCATTCTATCCACTGTTTAACTATTTCGAGAGTTGGTGCCAGGATGAAAACCGTCATGGTGATATCTTCAAAGCGTTACTGCATTCTCAACCGCACTTGGTTAATACTTGGAAAGCAAAACTGTGGATGCGTTTCTTTTTGCTGATGGTGTTTGCGACTCATACGATGACGGTGCATGAGCGGGCTGGGTTTTATCAAGCACTGGGATTGGATGCAACGGAGTTCGATCGCCAGGTGATTGAAAAGACAAATGAAACAGCAGCCCGCGCCTTTTCGGTGGTGCTTGATACCCAGCATCCAGATTTTTACCGACGGCTGCAACAGTGTTCGGATTTAAATCAGCAGATTATCGCCATTCACCAAAGCACCCAACCTCAATTTCTGAAGCGCCTCCGCAAAGTACCGCTGCAACTGGCGATCGCCGGACACTTGCTCAGGCTGTATTTACTGCGTCCGGTGAATGCTCAAGCCACATGGGGAACCGTTCGCTAGCTGGGGTCAGAACGGGCGCAATGCGTTTGGTTCAGTGAGTTCAGTCATGCACAGAGCCATCGGGCATCGTTGCACCTGTCAGATCAGCCCGGTTCAAAATCGTGCCTGTTAGATCAGCGTGGAGTAAGTTTGCCCGCTGTAAAATGACACCGCTCAGATCGGCATAGCTGAGATCGGCTCCTTGTAGGTTGGCTGCCGTTAAGTTTGTGGGGATTAGCGACTGAGCCGATCGCTGCACCAACACTGCTCGACACAAGCTGGCTCCCTCCAAATTTGCCTGATACAGCAGTGCCCCACCCAAAGTGGCATAGGATAGGTTTGCCCCTTTGAGGCTGGCATGGCTGAGATTGGTCTGCTGATCAGCCCCCGATCGCAAATCGGCTTCAATCAAGAGCGCGCGGTCGAAATTTGCCTTGGATAAGTTTGCCCCAGACAGACTCGCTTTGACCAAATTTGCGTTAGTCAGTTGAGCTTGGGTTAAAACGGCTCCACTCAGATCCGCTTCTCGTAAAATTGCACCGTGCAGATCGGCTGCGGTCAGATCTGCGCCCCAGAGAATCGCTTCACTCAAATCGGCGGTTCTCAAGGTGCTTCGACTGAGGTTGGTTTTGCCTAAGCGACTTTGACGCAGATCCGCTCGACTTAGATCAATCTCGGACAACTGGAGGTGCAGCAAATCCAGTTCTCGGAGCGTTGCGTCACTAAAGTCGCGCTGCCCAGCCGTGTAATGCTCTAGCAGTTGATGAACAACGGTTTGATTACTCATAGGAATTTATCCAGACTTCGATCGAATCAAGATTTTACAAAATTTGCCACTGATCCTATTGACAGTTATATAACTAGAAAGTTATAAAATCATATTATCAGGCTATACTTGCTTGATGTTTACTATACCTCAGATTACCTCATGAATTGAGATTGGAATTATGACAACATTATTGGAACGAAGAAATTCAACCAACGCTTGGGATCGTTTGTGCAACTGGATTACCAGCGTGGAAAACCGTTTGTACATCGGCTGGTTCGGAGTATTGCTGATTCCGACGGCATTGGTAGCCGCGATCGTGTTCATTCTGGCTATGATTGCAGCACCCCCGGTGGATATTGACGGCATCCGCGAACCGGTCTCTGGTTCGTTGCTCTATGGCAATAACCTGATGACTGCGACCGTTGTGCCCACGTCGAATGCGATCGGGCTGCACTTTTACCCAATCTGGGAAGCAGCATCTCTGGATGAATGGCTTTACAATGGCGGCCCTTGGCAAATGATTGTGTTTCATTTCTTGATTGCGATCTACGCCTACATGGGGCGGCAATGGGAATTGAGCTATCGGCTGGGAATGCGCCCTTGGATTTCAGTCGCGTATTCGGCTCCAGTGGCGGCAGCGACCTCAGTATTGTTGATTTACCCCATCGGTCAAGGTAGCTTCTCGGATGGGTTGATGCTGGGCGTATCGGGCACTTTTAACTTCATGATCGTTTTCACCGCAGAACACAACGTTCTGATGCATCCGTTCCACATGCTGGGTGTGGCAGGTGTGTTTGGGGGAGCCTTGTTTAGCGCCATGCATGGCTCGCTGGTGACTTCTTCTCTGGTGCGGGAAACCTCCGAAGTGGAGTCCCAGAACTATGGCTACAAGTTTGGGCAAGAGGAAGAAACCTACAATATTGTGGCAGCGCACGGCTACTTTGGTCGCCTGATTTTCCAATATGCCAGCTTTAACAATAGCCGATCGCTACACTTCTTCCTGGCAGCCTGGCCAGTTGTGGGCATCTGGTTTGCAGCCTTGGGCATCAGCACCATGTCGTTTAACTTGAATGGGTTTAACTTCAATAACTCAGTGTTAGACAGTCAAGGGCGTGTGATTCCTACCTGGGCCGATCTGTTGAACCGAGCCAACATGGGAATTGAAGTGATACATGAGCGCAATGCCCATAATTTTCCGCTGGATCTGGCAGCAGGTGAAGCCCAGCCAATTGCCCTAAAAGCTCCCGCGATCGCTGGTTAAACGGCGCAGGCTAATTGGTCTGTTGTCATGGTTTGAATGAGTGCAATTGCGTCTTCTGTTTTGCGTCTCCAGATGATAGGAGGCGCATTTCTGCATCAATCTTTCTGCATCAATCTTATTGTTGTAGCTGTTTGAGTTGTTTCAAGGTTTTTGTTTGTTTCACAATGCGGTCATGAATGCGATCGCACGCCAGATCACAAAACTCAAACACTGCTGGATCACTAATTTCGTAGTAGGCACTGGTGCCTTTGGGTTGACGAGATAAGATTCCGGCTTGTGTTAGCACCTTCAAGTGTTTTGATAGATTGGCCTGCCCTAACCCCGTTGCTTCACATAGCTCCATCACATTCATTGGACTGCCACGAAGATGATGCAAAATTTGCAGCCGACTGGTTTCAGACAGCACCTTAAAGTAATCGGCAACTGATGCCAGAGTATCCAGATCAGGCTGAGTTCGTTTTTTTGCAGGCATAGACAGGCTAAAATAACCGACGGCATCGTCATTGCATAACTATATGCTATTACAGCAGATTCAAGCATAATTAGGTGGGGAATAGAAGGGAGATTCAATGGCTAAACCACGGATTTTGATTGTCGGCGGCGTTGCTGGAGGAGCATCTTGTGCGGCGCGGGCACAGCGTTTGTCAGAAGCCGCAGTAAATTATCATCTTCGATCGCGGTCAGTTTGTTTCCTTTGCCAACTGTGGCTTGCCTTATTACGTGGGCAGCATCATTACCGATGAGAAAAAGCTGTTGGTCGCCAATGCAGGTTTATTCAAGCAACGGTTTAACATCGAAGTGCGATTACAGCACGAAGTGATGGCAATCGATCGTGCTGCCCAAGCCCTAACAGTGAAAAACCTACAAACCGGAGAGGTGCAACAAGAATCCTACGATGCCTTGGTGTTATCTCCTGGTGCCGATCCGTCCGCCGCTGCCAGGAATTGAGTTGCCAGGAATTTTTGCCCTGCGCACAATTCCCGATAGCCATCGGATTCGAGAATGGATTGACGCTCATCAGGTAAAGCAAGCGGTGGTCGTGGGCGGTGGCTTTATTGGGTTGGAAATGACGGAAAATTTGGTGCATCGCGGTATTGCGGTGACGCTGATAGAAAAATTGCCCCAGGTGATGCCACCGTTTGATCCAGAGATGATGGCTCCGGTTCATGCTCACCTCCAGTCTCAAGGCGTGAACCTATGCTTGAACGATGGCGTTCAGGGCTTTGCAACTGGATCAGATCATAGCCTGATTGTCCAAACAGACTCTGGTGAGCAGCATCCTGCTGAGATGGTGATTTTAGCGATCGGGGTACGACTGGAGAATAGGCTAGCAAAAGAGGCAGGGCTAGAACTGGGCGATCGCGGCGGAATCCGGGTCAACGCGGCCATGCAAACCAGCGATCCGCAGATTTGGGCAGTGGGCGATGCCGCAGAAGTGCAGGATGTTGTGACCAAAGAGTGGACGTTGATTCCCCTGGCTGGGACTGCCAATCGTCAGGGGCGGATTGCGGCGGAAACCATTCTGGGACGGGATTCACAGTTTCGTGGTGTACAGGGAACCTCTGTTTGCGGCATCTTTGATTTGACGGTGGCGAGCACTGGAGCCAATGAGAAAACCCTCCAGCGTGTAGGCATGGACTACCTCAAGGTTTATCTCCATCCCGGTCATCATGCGGGCTACTTTCCTGGTGCCCAACCGATCGCTATCAAGCTTTTGTATGCTCCAACCGATGGTCGGATTCTAGGGGCACAAGCGGTTGGCACTGCCGGAACCGAAAAGCGGATTGATGTGCTGGCTATGGCGATTCAGGCAGGCATGACCGCTTTTGATTTGGAAGAAGCGGAACTGTGCTACGCACCGCAATTTGGAGCGGCCAAAGATCCCGTGAACATGGCGGGTATGATTGCGGCCAATGCTTTGCGGGGCGATGCGCCGATTGTCTACTGGGAAGATCTGGATTTGGCGCAGGTATGCTTAGTCGATGTGCGCGAGGAGTCCGAATTTGAGCGGGGACATGTTGCCGGGGCAATCAATTTGCCGCTATCGCAACTGCGGCAATGGATAGAGGAACTTCCCCGCGATCGCCCTGTTTGGATCTACTGCCAGGTGGGACAACGCGGCTACTATGCCACCCGAACCCTGCGGCAATCTGGGTTTGATGCCCATAATCTCACAGGTGGCTTTAAGACCTATGAAGCCTTAACAGAGGCTTGATCGCGCAGAATGGCGATGCCGCCCCGCAGGACGATCGCCGCGACAATCAGCCCAATCACCAAATCGGGCAACCGCGACCCAGTAAAGCTGACTAAGAAACCAGCCGCGATCACGCCCAAATTGGCAATCACATCATTTTTTGAGAAGATCCAGCTTGCCCGCATGTGGATTTCTCCCTGGCGGTGTTTGGCAATCAGCAGCAAGCACACCGTGTTGGCGGTTAAGGCTAATAGCCCAATGCCCACCATCCAGGTCGGTTCTGGGTCGCTGCCAAGGACAAAGCGCTGCACCACATCCGCTAGCACCAGCAGCGCCAAACCCACTTGAAACAGACCGCTTAACCCAGCGGCTCGTTTTTTGGCTGCGGTCGATCGCCCCACGGCATAGAGGGCAATACTGTAGACAGTGGCATCGGCAAACATATCTAAGGAGTCTGCCACCAGCGCAGTTGAACCTGCCAGTAGCCCCGTCCCAAACTCCAGCATAAACATTGACGCATTAATCACCAACAACAACCCCAGCGTTTTGTGTTGCGCTGCATTGTCCGCTTTAACGTCACCACAACCGCAATCAGACATCTTGCTTCCCTTGATTTAAAGTGTGCGGCTCAATGGTTGCGACTACTTCACCCATTTGGCTAGTGTCGTACCCGCCTAAAGCAGCCAGTTGTAACAATACACGCCGATGTCCTAATGTACCCAACAATTGTTGCACAGGCGTTTCATCCAGATAAGGCTTGGGAATGACTAAATCCCACCATCAGTTACGTTTAGAATCCATTCTAGAAGTACAGCCCGACACTGCAAACAATTGAGAATTTTAAGTAATGGATGGATTCCTGCTGGAGTTACGGAATAAGTGGCTGCAATCCGTTCGTTGGCAAGTTTGGTAGCGTTGTGGATGTGAGCAACAAAGCCATAAAGTTTTTGGTTTGAGAAAGAACTATTGACTGCCCATCCGGTGGAGTTTAGGGTGATGAGTTGATCAATCGAGCCTGAATCAACACCCAGTTCTCGTTGCAGGGTTGCGATCGCCGCCTGTTCGGGACTTGTTCCAGGGGGCACTCGTCCGCCTGGGAAGTCCAACATGACCGATCCGACTCCAGGGCGATAGCTAGGAACGGGTAAGAGAATTTGTTCATTCTGAATCGGCAATACAATGACGGAATCCGCTTTCTCAATCCGCCAGTATTCCAATACGTTCCCCTGATGGTCTTGAAGATGTTCACCCATCAATGTCAGCCAGTGCGAATGCAATTCTAGAAAGCAATCTTGCACCGTCCAAGCTTGCTCAACCCGGCGTTGTTCAGCGTCAAAGGATGGAGTCATTACTGATTTGATGCTTGAGATTGGCGATCGTCCTTAGAGGACGTTTGAGAAGTAGGTGAGGCAGTAAAAAAGCTCTCAGGACATACGCTGTAGATACTACGTACAGCATCTTTGAGAGCCATGAGTAAAGCATACGCTAGCAACCTCACCCTAGAGCAATGGGAACTGCTTGAGCCGCTGATTCCTGCTGCCAAACCGAGGGGGCGACCTCGCTCTGTCGAAATTTGGGACATCCTCAACGCCATCCTTTACCTGTTATCCGAAGGCTGCCGCTGGCGTTCGTTACCGGGTGATTTTCCAGCGTGGCAAACAGTCTACACCTATTTCCGCAACTGGCGACTGGATGGAACCTGGGTGCAGATTCATGACCACTTGCACCAGTGGGTGCGGCTTGAGTATGAGCGCGAGACCAGCCCCTCAGAAGCAATTGTCGATAGTCAGAGGGTCAAGAGTGCCGCAATGGTCAGTGAAGCCGTTGGTTATGACGCAGCCAAACTTATTAAGGGGCGCAAACGCCATCTCACGGTCGATACTCTGGGTTTGGTACTGCGTGTTTTCGTCAGTGCCGCCAGTGTGGGGGAACGCGAAGGAGCAAAACGAGTGCTCAAGCGCGTCAAACGCATGGGTAAAGCTGTCTCGCGACTGCACACGATTTGGGTCGATGGCGGCTATAACGGCAACCCGTTTCTGATGTGGGTAATGGATGTGTGTCATTGGGTCGTGCAAGTGGTGTTGCGGTCAGAGCAAACCAAAGGCTTTGTCCTACTCAAAAAACGCTGGGTCGTTGAGCGCACCTTCGCCTGGCTAATGGGGTCGCGGCGGTTAGTTCGAGACTATGAGTTGTTGCCACAAACATCCGAGTCATTGATCTACATTGCCATGATTCGGCTAATGCTCAGGCGGTTGGCATAAAACCGCACACTACTCACCTTTTCAAACGTCCTCTTAGATCGAAGCGACCTTGGAGTGAGCCAACCCGGTAGTTAGCATGGTTCCGACGATGGATGGCTTAGGCATTGGTGGCGAGTATTCGACCCCGTTTAGGAGACTAGCAAATGTTAGAGCATCGTCGGGTCTGAGCATTTCATCCTTTTCAACTTCAACCGGACTATGCCATGAACCAACCTCGCCCAGCACCCAGGAAGAAAGGTCAGTCAAAGGAACGCCAGGTGGATGCTCCTCAATTAGAAAGTTTGAAGCAAATCAATCTGGATGCGGCAGGACTGGATGTAGGGGCTAGTGAAATCTACGCCTGTGTTCCAGAAGGGCGCTCTGTATCATCGGTACGAGTCTTCTCCAGCTTTACGGCTGACCTTCATGCTCTAGCGGATTGGTTGAGCCAGTGTCAAATCAAGACGGTAGCAATGGAATCGACTGGAGTGTATTGGATTGCCATCTTTCAAATCTTGGAAGCACGAGGATTTGAAGTGTACCTGGTCAATGCTCACTACATCAAGAATGTGACGGGAAAAAAGACTGATATTCTTGATTGTCAATGGATACAGCAGTTACTGACCTATGGATTGCTGCATAAGTCATTTCGTCCTGATGATGCAACCTGTGTCTTACGCTCTTTAGTGCGCCACCGCGATATGTTGCTGCGCTACCCTTGCTAGTCACACTCAGCATATTCAAAAAGCCCTGCATCAAATGAACTTGAAACTAACGAATGTGCTGACGGATGTGACTGGAGCGACCGGAATGCGAATTATCCGCGATATTCTGGCAGGGGCACGTGACCCGCAGCAGTTAGCACAACACCGGGACCATCGTTGTGGCAAAAGTGCGGCTGAGATTGCTAAATCCCTCGAAGGGGATTACCGCCGAGAACATGTGTTTGCGCTCCAGCAGGCAGTGGAACTCTACGACGTTTATAGCAAGAAGCTGAAAGCCTGTGATGTTGAGATTGAGCAGCAGATGGCGCAATTTGAGCCACGCATTGATATCGAAGCGTTTCCATTGCCTGCTGCGACTCGTCCCCGTGCCATTCGCCCCAAAAATGATCCAGCCAGCGACCTGCGACCCGCACTTTACCAAATGGCAGGGGTAGATTTAACGCAAATCGACGGACTCAACATCCTCAGCATTCAGGCGATTCTCTCGGAGATTGGCACAGACATGAGCAAGTGGAAAACCGTCAAGCACTTTACCTCCTGGCTGGGATTGAGTCCGCATAACGAGAAAACAGGGGGAAAAGTCATTCGCCGTAAAACTAGGAAGACAGACAACCGAGCAAATCGGGCTTTCCGTCTGGCTGCTGCCACGTTGGGGCGAAGCCAAAGCGCACTTGGGGTATTTTATCGACGGATGAAAGCCAAGTTAGGCACGCCAAAAGCAGTGGTTGCAACTGCTCATAAGCTGGCACGGATTGTCTACCATTTGCTCAAGTATCAGGTGCCCTTTTCGGCACTACCTCCAGCCCAAGAAGATGCTCGCTATCGAGAACGGGCACTTCGCAATTTGCAACGAAAAGCACTCAAACTTGGGGTTAGGATTGTGATCGATCCGCCCTCTGTTACTCAAGCGCCTGGGCTTGTTTCTTAGGAGCTTATCAACTAGTAGGAAGGGCATCATTGGGGGTGCATCCCAGTTATGCAATGAGTAGAAGTGCTTGGTGCAGATTAAGGGCAGAAACCGTAGTCTCTGAACAGTTGCTCTAAGGATAACTGAAGAGATGGATGTTGCCAAGAAAGCCCAAATCAAAGCTCATGCGCTAGCGTCAGCAGAGTTGCTCTACGACGAGACAGATCCCGATCAAGTCAAGACACTGGCCGGGAGCGAAGTCGCCGTTCGCGACCACCTGTTGGCCCATGTGGGGCTAGAGATCGGAAATTTTTTATCCGCACAAGCAGCGGCACAAGCCGAGGGCGAAAACGACAATTCCAAAGTATCGTCGGACGGCTAAGCCAGAGCCAGAGCCAGCGACTTGAGGTCAAGCCTCGCACCCAGTGGAGTCCGCACCTCGCACCGCGTGAGTTTGTTAATACGTAATTGTCTCCTCTGTATACTCCCCTGGCTCCATATGGATTGTGATGCGGGCCGGGCCGTAAAGTTTCTCTAGCCGGTCTTCGACTGCTTCAGTGATGACATGGGCGGCGCGAATGTTGCTGGGTTGCACTATCAGGTGCATGTCGATAAACACCTGTCGCCCCAGCAGCCCCCGCGAGGCAATGCTATGGCAGTTGACCACGCCGGGCACCTGCATGACCTCGGCGTGAATGGCTTCTGGGGCGATCGCCATTTCGTCTACTAGCCAGGGCAAGTTTTCGCGCAGTACGACCCACCCACTTTTAAACACCAGCAGCGCCACCGGAAACGCCAGGGACACATCTAACCAGGCCAACCCCTGCCAGACGCCAATCAACCCCGCTAGCACGACGATGGTGGTCCAGATGTTGCTATGGTGTGGCGAGCGTCGGCTACCAGAATTTTGCTGTTGAGCGCCTGACCTACCCGCCGTTCGTAAAAAGCGACAAAAATATTGATGCCTAGCACAACCAGCAGCATCCGGAGGGCGGTGGCGCTCATGGTGACCGGGTTGCCGCCCGAAACAACGCGCTCTAC
>PVWD01000496.1 GCA_003003615.1 filamentous cyanobacterium CCP2
AACAGCCGCAATGTTGCCCTGTATGAAGCTATACGCATTTTTAGGCAAAAAACTAGCGCAAGCCGGAATTCCTGAACATCCCTACACCGACTGGATTCGCACCTACAGCAGCGAAGAATTTACACCTTTGGCAGCCCAACTCGCAGATTTGGCAAACCAATACGCCACATTAACACCGATCGTGCGATCGACCTACCGCTACGCGATGCAATGTGAATTGGCGTTCTTTGAAGCCGCTTGGCAGAGAGAAGCGTAACCCCTTCATTGCTGGAACGTTTCATCAGCAAAACGCCCTTTGCTTAAGACATCTCAGGATTGACACTGCTGCATCTGTCAATCCTATCTTATTATTCTTATTAAATTTTAATGAAATCCCTATGGCATACTCCTCTATTTCTTAAGGTAGAGTTCAGTAGATTTGTTCTCCAGGATGCATTTAGAAACCAGAACAGAGGGTATTCTGTAAGCTACTAGCCTAAACAATGGTGGCTATTTCGCCCTTGGAAAGTGTGACAGGTTAGTTAAAAAATGTTAAGATTATTAGAAATTGCTGAATAATGGCATTTCTGGTATCGATGCTGTGCTGGCTGCGTTGCATGCATTTGTCACCTGCGGTTTTAAGTTAAAGCTTGCTTAGCAGCGTTTACTAACATTAGTCTGGACGAAGCTGGTAGAAACGGGTGAAGTTCCTGCCCACTTAGTTCTTGGCAAACCTTCACTGATCACCGTGGCACCTACTGCATTGCCCCTGCTTGTTGTTTTGCATCTTGACAAAGCCTTACAGCCTTGCTGAATCGCAGCATTGGTGATTTTGATCTTTTCAAAGATTTATCTCCTAGCCCTTGCGCGATTAGTACATTTGTTCTAAACTAAGTTCCTCCTAGTTCAAGACCCGGCGATATGAAGACTACTCAGACCTCTGCGGATATGGTACGTGCTTACTTGCGGGAGATTGGTCGTGTTCCCCTTTTGACTCACGAACAGGAAATTCTGTTTGGCAAACAAGTGCAGCGACTAGCAGTATTAAAGGAGATCAAAAGTTCTTTGAGCGATCGGTTAGGGTATGAGCCGTCTTCTGTGGAGTGGGCGCAGCAGGCAGATCTGTCTCCAGAAGAGTTGCAGCAGGCCCTTGAGGAAGGTGAGCAGGCGAAGCGTAAAATGGTTGAGGCAAACCTGCGTTTGGTGGTGTCCGTTGCGAAGAAGTACATCAAGCGCAATGTAGACCTGCTGGACTTAATTCAGGAAGGCACGATCGGAATGCAGCGCGGCGTAGAAAAGTTTGACCCAACAAAAGGCTATCGGTTTTCCACTTATGCCTATTGGTGGATTCGCCAAGCCATTACCAGGGCGATCGCTGAGAAAGGACGCACCATTCGCCTACCGATTCACATCACCGAAAAGCTAAACAAAATCAAAAAAGTGCAGCGTCAGCTTGCTCAGCAGTTAGGACGGACTGCTACCATTTCTGAACTGGCGGCCGAATTAGATCTCTCTCCAAAACAGGTGCGGGAATACCTGGAACGATCGCGGGTTCCGCTTTCCTTGGATTTGCGCGTGGGTGACAACCAGGATACAGAACTCGGTGAACTCCTGGAAGATACTGGCCCCTCTCCAGAGGACTTTGCGGCTCAGTCGTCTCTTCGGATTGAACTGGAACAATTAATGGCGGAGCTAACCCCACAGCAACGGCAGGTCTTATCCATGCGGTTTGGCTTGGAAGATGGACAAGCCCTGACCCTGGCAAAAATTGGGGATCAGCTCAACATTAGCCGTGAGCGAGTTCGCCAAATTGAGCGGGAAGCCCTGACCAAGCTGCGTAAGCGACGGGCCGACATCAGAGAATATTTGGCAAGTTAGCTTGAAAACCATCTCTCAGGAACGATCGCCTCTAGAATCTTAGTTGAATATCCAGAGGCGATTGAGTCATGGGAACTGATGCCATTGGTCAAATCCGACCAAAACAACGGACTGAAAAGCAAAGACGATCGAACGGGGCTGTTTGCTTTGGAATGGTGCTTTTGGGCATTGGCTTAGCATCTTGTGAACGGCTTGATACCACTCAGTTGGAAGCAGATCTAACATCTGAGTTAGAGCAGGGGGGCATTGCCCTTGAATCTGTCACCTGTCCTCGCGGAGTTCCTTTGCGGGCAGGGGAATCGTTTCAGTGTGAGGTTGAGCCAAGCTCAGGGGAAGCTTTTACCGTTGTGGCGGAGCAGCAAGACGAAAATGGCACCATCACATGGGAAATTCCCAATTCTAAAAAGGTTCTAAATCTCACCCGGTTAGAAACCTATTTTCAGCGGGAAATTGCGGGTGAAACCCAGTCTGCCCCGGTGGTGGTGTGTGGTGAAGCACGATATCGCCTGAATAAACCGGGCGATCGGTTTGAATGTGAAGTAATGAATGCAACGACCGCTAGCCAGGAAGAAATTGAACGAATTATTGTGCAGATTAATGCTCGGAGTGATGTGGATTGGCAACAGGTTCGCCGCAGCAGCGTAGCCGCCCTTCCCTCTGAATCACCTGCTCCCTCGGCCGCCCCTGCTTCTGGCAATGAGGAACCAACCGCTTCTAGTTCCCCTGAAC
>PVWD01000176.1 GCA_003003615.1 filamentous cyanobacterium CCP2
TCCGTATGATGAAGCCAAATATCTGCTGGCATTGCATCAGAAAGGTTCGCCACTCACACAACAAATCGCCTCACAAGCATGAACGCGATATTTGTCATCTTGTGAATTGCGATAACAAAGCAAAAGACCATTTAGGTTTTCGATTCTAGAAATGCTGAGGTAATCAGAATGAAAATCAGTAGATTGCCGTGTTTGTAATCAGTCTAGCAGTAACGGTAGAAGTGCATTTCCACATTTTTACTTGACTCAGTAAAGCTCAGGAATATGTTAGCTAGCTGACCACAAACTAATAAGCAATCTTAACAAAGGTAATCTTGCGGAGATAGTATAGAGCAGTTGTATTTTGAAGGCTGTTGCACGATGTCCTTACCGTTTGATCAAATTTTGCTTGAGCAAAAGCAGAAAAACCTTTTGGAAGCTTTGGTGGAAGCAGAGAGAAGTGTACCTCCTGACAAACGACAGCTATTTGAAGCTCCTTCATCACAATCTTGGTTAGAGATACTTCAACATCCAGGACTTCCAGACGGAGAGATAAAAGCACACAGACAAGATATTGAAATTCTAGATCAAGCCAATTTAATCACCATCTCCCCCGCCAAAAACTTTTACCGGCTTTATGTGACACCTCGCGGACATGAGTATTATAGGGAATTGAAGCAACACTCTGGTCAACCCGTGGAACGTGTGGAAAACTATGCAAGAAACTTTCTCAATGCTGAGCCATTCCGGAGAAAATACCCCCAAGCATATGAAAAATGGCTACAGGCTGAAGCGTGCCTCTGGAGGGAAGACTGGGAAACGCAAATAACAAACATTGGTCATGATTGCCGAGAGGCAGTTCAGAAATTTGCAGAAATTTTGATCAATCGCTATCAACTCCACCAGGAATATCCGGATCAAAATAAAGATATAGGACGTATCAAAGCTGTTATTGAGCAGCATAAAGAAAACCTCAGTCAGAAGGAGAAGAAGTTTCTGGATAGCCTTGTAGACTATTGGAAAGCCTTGAGTGGTTTACTCCAAAGACAAGAGCATGGTATTCAAGATGTTGATGAATCGCTAACTTGGGAGGATGGACGTCGAGTTGTATTTCAAACTGCGATTGTTATGTTTGAAGTTGACAGAAGTCTTTCTCGTGTTGAGCCTAATTGTATTTGAGAGCAAGCTATTGCTCCTCCAAGCTTACACACTTAACCAATACGCAAAGCAGGCTAACAATTTATTGTACAGATCTACTCTGTCTAAGTACCCAGCATGAGCAGTTATACAGATAATCTGCCGTATAACCACCTGATTTGGGTAAATGAACAGCGGATAGTCTGTATAATAACCCTGCTGGAGGGAGTTATACAGCAAAATTCCGTATATTTTCCGTTTTAGCCTCAGTAGTCTTCTTACACCATATTTTTTTATTCCATCCTTACCCCAAAAACCGATCGCCCTCAAGAACACAATCAGGATGATTTGAGGATAGACGATCGAACGATTGATGTAATTGTTTTATTCAGTTGAATGGGCGGGCAAGATGCCCACCCCACAAGAGAGCAATAAAGATGGTAGGGGCTGCACTGCTGTGCGTCCTACTTAGAGGGACATCGATCGCTCTCTTCCGGCTGTCCAATCAGCAGGATTTTAACAGAACGACAAGCAGGGGAAATGAATCGATCGCCCCTACTCCTCATCCGATCGATCAGGAATATACTCAATCAAATCAAAAGGAGTGCATTCTAAGTATTTGCACAATGAATTCAGCGTGTCTCCGTTAATTCGAGGCATTTTGTCCTGATTTTTGAGATATGAAATTGCGTTGGGATGAAGCCCCATAAGCTCCGCTAGACGTATATTTTTCATACGTTGTCTAGCCATAACTTCTCTCAAACGCCAGCGAATCACCAATTTTCAGCCTTAAGTTACTACAACGTCTCTTGCTTCGCCTGAAGATCCCAAAAAGCATGATCTGAAAGGTTTAAGAATCAAACTGATCTTGATTTCACACGACGAGATTGTGTGATATATTCAAAATCGATACATCAGTGCAGAGGGACGGAAGCCGGAATGCACTGGTGCAGATTGAATTTGCAATGGAGACAGAATAATTATGACCTATGGCGATCGTCTTAGGCGATGGGTTGTCGTGCGTTTATTGCCAAAAATGCAGCGTGCAGACATTGCCCGGTTTTATCATTGCTCAGATGCAGAAGGCTATGTGCAGGTTTTGCGGCAGATTGACCCAGAGCATCAGTATGAAGTGATGTTTGATCCGGGTGAAATGCAGGAAGGCGATCGCTAGCTGAAAGCATGATGAAACGCAACTTGTATGACTGGGCGGGCAAGATGCCCACCCCACAAGAGATGCACCTAAAAACTACCCATCACCCATCACCCATTACCCATCACCCCAAATGACAAGAATGCTGCCCAGAAGGCGGCACATCCAACGCCGGATTTGCATCAAAAAAGCTAACTGGCTTCAGCGTAAAGCCCGAATAGGCAGTGGGCATCACCGGATAGTCTTCGGGACGAGGAATGTGATGATGTCCGAAAACGTACCAGACCACCACATCGGTATTGGCGATCGATCGATTTGCCTGTGTCCACTGCGGTAAGCCCTCATCGCCCGGATGCTGGTTTGGGTAACTTCCAGTCGGGAATTTCTCAGACGGTTGGTAGGGCGTAACCCAGAGATGCTTTTTCATAAAGCCTGCCCGCTTCATGATGGGGGAATCTGGGTGGGCAAAGGGCAGCACATTCTCACCGGGAATAATTTTGAAGCCCACAGGTTGCCCCAAACGGTTCGTGACATTGGGATTCACCACCTTCCAGTAGCGCGCGGCAAGTGGATCGATAATGCGCTGGGCTGCCTGCTCTGTTTCCAGCAAGGTTGCCTTCGCGTAAAAAGCATTGCCATAGGGATTCTGTTCGCCGATCGGTTCTGCTTCCGTGTTCACCTCATAAACCGCATTGTCGGTGCCATCCAAATCAAAATCTAGCCGCATACAGAAGAAATGCTGGTGGTTCAACGCATTCAGTTCTGGAGCCACCACCGTTCCGTATTTCGGAAAATCTGCCAACGCACCGCAAAGCAATAGCCCTGTTAATTTCACTTCGTACTGAATCGTACCGTCCTGGTAAAAGTACCAGAACAAGCCATATTCATAATTATCAACTGTGGCAACAAACGACAGGACTAAACGGCGCGATCGCCTCACTTCCACTTCGTCTAGCCGCCAGTCGGTATGTTTCCAGAGGGTGCCAAAGTCTTCCTCATGCAGGCAAATCGCGTTTTCCGTAATCGAAACATTCCCCCGGCTGTCTGTCAGCACCGCATCAAAATAATGAATTTCGCCCACGCAATCACAGCCCAGCTTCAAGGAATTCGCCAACATGCCAATGCCGTGTTCCCCTAAGTCAAAGGCATTCTTGCGGAAGTGCTGCGGTCTGGGATCGCCATAGGGCACCACCATTTCCGCCATCGAAGCCCGATACAAAATCGATCGCACCTGTCCGGGTTGGTCTTCATAGCCCACGGTATACAGCACCAAGCCTTCACGCGGCGTAAAGCCAATCCGCATCTGCCACTTTTGCCACCGGATCAGGTGTCCCTCTACCTGAAAGCTGGTGCCTTCCGGTTGGGTAATGTGCAACGGCTGAATGTCTTGGCGAAACGCTGGCATGAAACGCGAAGCATACTCCCCCGGTTCCGGCGGAATTGGGACAACGCCCATGTCTTCAATTTTCAACACTTCCATCGTGTTCAGGTTCACCACCGGCACCAGCCCGTCGATCGGACGAGAATAAAAATTGCTCTGGGGCGTGGTTCGCAAATAGCACAGGCAGCGCGACAGCCGTAAACCCACTTCATCGGCAAAGCCAAAATTGCCGATCGCCCACGGATCAACCACCACCGCATCCAGATCCGTAATGCCCCGCTTTGCCAGAGCCGCCACAAATTCAGGATGTTGTTTCACTGCCGCTTCGCATTCCGCCAATTCATCCGCCATAATGTTGGGCTGCACGTTGGGCACATGCGTCCAGGAAGTAACTTTCTGTTCCGTCAGAGAAACGATCGCCTCGTAGGTTTTGCCACTCGCATTATCGAGCAAAATCAAAAACGCTTCCCTTGCCACCGGATCACCCGCCTGAAAGCTCAGCACCACCGACTTGGGCGGCTCGTGCAGCGTCACACAGGGAAACCGAAACGTATCGCCCACCTGCTTCTCGGCACGGACGATCGCCACTGCTGCGGCAACTTCCTCAGCCGTCAGAGGTTCCAAAGGGTGGGCAGGGGAAACAAATGCGGTAGATGAATCGGAACGATTGTGAGTCAGTGTCATACGATCGCTTGTCGTCTAGAGCAATGCTTTCATCCTAAACGTTCCGCTTTGTTCTGAATCAATCAAGGGGTTGGGGCAATATACAGCGTGGGGGTTTCTCGCCAAACGGCAAGGGCTTCCTGCGCTTCGGCGTAAATGGGAGCATCCGGGGGAATCAGTTCTGCTACATAAACCGCCACATCATACTTCCCTTCCACCGCCCGATCGTTTGCCAATTCAAACAAGCGTTGGCTCCACTGATGAATCGCAGTTTGGACTTGCCCATAAATCGGAGCGTCGTCAGGAATTAGGCGGACGGTGCGAATGGCTGTGCTGTAATTGTCGGCTGCAACGGTTGAGGAGGAGTCATTCCGGCGATCGGCCCTTCCCTGAGCCATGTCAAACACCACGCGGCTCCAGCGATCGACATATTCCTGGGCTTCCTGGTAATGGGGTTCATCGGAGCGAATCAGCCGCACCGTTTCCAGAGCTTCAACAAAATCACTGGCCTGGTTTTCGTTGGTTAGTTCACGGGTTCGGGTCAGGGCCACTTTGGCATCGCTGAGCAATCCCTTATTGGCTTCATCCAACACCTGTTGATAATCCCCTCGTCGCTGTCTGGGCGGAACCTGATCCAGGTATTGTTTCGCATCTTCAAATCGGCGCGATCGAGTGGCAATGTAGGCAGACTCCAAGGCGGAACCGGGTTCTGCTTGAATCGCAGGCTGAGAAGGCGGGGCTGGCTCAGAGCCAGATTCTGGGGTTTCCCCTTGGTTGGTGTTGGGCTGGGCTGCGGAAATCGCCTCGGTTAGAAAGGCTGAATTTTGTGAAGGAGAAGATTGCCCTGAATTACGAACGACAACACCAATCAACAGGGCTGCCGCCAAAATGCTGCTCCAGGTGAGCAACCGTCGCCAAAACAAGCTATCTGAAATTTCGGGCTGTTCTTCTGGTAGAAGCGGCTCGATGCTGGGAGATTGGACAGGCTCAACCGCAAAGTTTTCTCCAAAGGACTGAGGCACGGGTTCTGATGCGGTGTTCCACTCTGGGTTCATCAGCACAGAAGGATAGGAAGATTCTGGGAAGGCAGCAAAATTCGTTGGGCTAGTTTGCTGAATGTCTTCTTCAAAAACGGGCAGCTTTGGCTCAGCTTCTACGATCGAACCGCCAGAACGCGAATACCCATAGACTGGAGTGCGGCTTTCCCTTTCGCTTAATTTATTTCCAACAGCAAATCCCATCGGGCTTTGAGCTTCAACGGGCTGCTCCTCTGGAAAAATCAATTGATGTTTTTTGTGGGCAGGCAAAATGGCAACTGGGTTTTGTGGGGGTCGCCAGTGGTGGTCGCTCAGTTCTGGCAGGCGATCGTCCAAATATCGGGCTAACTGTTCCAACGTGCGGCATTTCTGGTAGCGCAAACCTTCAATTAGGGCTGTGGTGAAGAGTCCTTGCCGCAGGGCCAACGTTTCATGGGAAAACTGGTCTGCTCGGCAGGAAAGCAGAGTAGGGATGCCATGCTCTTTTGCCAACAGTGTAGTTTGATCGCCAATTCCTTCCCCACCCCCTCCCTGACTGCGGTTCACGTCTAGTACCAGTACAATATTGCTCGTTGGAGCCGAGCCAAAGGTGCTGAACAGCCATTCAACGGGAATTCCTGAAGTGGTGGCAGAGTTTGGATCGCCTTCAAGCGGCATCAAATAATCTTTCCCGTCAACCCGTATTCCATACCCGCTAAAAAAGCACCACAGCACATCCCCCGGATGCAGCCTTTGACGACAAGTATGGGCAATGCAAGCTTGAATACTGTTGCGGTTTGGTATGGTTTCAGTCCGGTTCATTCCCACAACAGCATCCGTGAGCAAAAAGCACTGTTGGGCCGGAAAACCTGCATCTTTAATGAATGCATCCCGGAATACTTGGGCATCCCGTTGGGCATACATGAGCGGTTGAAAATGTTGATATTGGTTAATGCCAATTGCGATCGCCCAGGAGTTTGCCATCACAAATACCGTCGTAGAAGTTGATAGGGTCTATTAACAATAACTTAGAACCAAAGCGGTCTACCCATTTTTTCGTGAAAATATAAAATTCAATCGTCACGGCTGTAACTTGCAGCCCATCCGCCTCTCAGAAAACAGTAAATTTTTTGTGTTTGATATATCCCAGGCTTCAGAATCACTGTAAATTGAATTGAGCAAGATGCGCTTTGCGGAACTTTTGAGGTGCATCTTAAACAAGGGTGATAGGGAATCATTATTGTTCTGACCCCATTGTTCTGACCCTATTGTTCTAACCCAACTTGCTGAGGAATTCTATGAACAGTTCAATTGCAACGTGGAGGCTGTCTCGCTCTACTTTACCCTTGTTGGGAATTACATTAGGAATCTGGGCGATCGATGCCATCACCGTTTGCCAGGTTGCTCAGGCCTATTCCACTGAACAAATTGTTTCTGTGCAGTGGGATGCGGATGAAACCTATGAAGGGCTGACCCGTCGGGCAGAAATGGCCGCTAGAACTGCTGCCCAGCAAAGTTTCGATCGCGATATTCTGATCACCACTGTAGATATTTTGGTCTTAGGCGAAAATGGCTCCTCGGTTGTCCCCATTCTGAGGCTAAAAGTCGATCGCAATGACTGGCGCAACCGACCCGACCCACAGCTTTGGGCAATTTACTATGGCAGTTCCAGGTCACTGCTGGAGTTGGGAGGAATGCAGGAATGAAGGTTTAAATTCAGCAGCGAAATGTACCAAATTGGAGTCAGGCAGTCTACTATGGAAAGGTTGTCAACAATTTGAATTGACGGTCATGGCAGTTCCTAAGAAGAAAACTTCTAAAGCAAAGCGAGATCAGCGCAAAGCGGTTTGGAAACGGAAAGCTGCTCTTTCTGCTCAGCAAGCCTTGTCTTTGGGCAAGTCTGTTTTGAACTCTCCGAAAGAGAACCGCAGCTTCAGACATCCTCAAGATGAAGAGGAAGAAGACGAAGAGTAGGTTTTGCCCTATCTTTATTACAATATGCAGTAAAGGCTATGGGGGCATCGTCAACTTTAATGCGGCGATGCCATTTGCCTTTGGTATTTATTTTTAAATTTTATTCTTGCGTCTAATTTTCCCCCGGTAGTCTCATCATCTTGTGGAGTACTCCCCTATGTTGGGTAAATTTTTCCAAAAGCCAGGCCCCGATATGCAAGATCGCGTTCCTCCAGGTCAGCACCTCGCTAAAGGGTTTCCTGTCCTCACCTATGGCCAAACGCCGATCGTTAACACGGAATCTTGGGAGTTTAAGGTATGGGGCTTAGCAACCCCCAAAACCTTTACCTGGGAAGATTTTATGGCAATGCCCCAGCAAGAGTTTACGGCGGACTTTCACTGCGTCACCACCTGGTCAAAGCTGGATGTGAAGTGGCGCGGCGTAAAAGTAACGGACTTTATGAAAGAGATTGAGGTTGACCCCAAAGCGGTGCATGTGATGGAGCATTGCTATGGAGGGTACACCACCAACATTGCAATGGAAGATTTTCTGCGGGAAGAAAACTTTTTTGCCCATACCCTCTTCGACGACCCCCTCCCTGCGGATCACGGTGGCCCAATGCGGTTAATCGTCCCTCACCTTTATGCCTGGAAGAGTGCCAAGTGGATCAATGGCTTAGAGTTTTTGACTGAGATGGAGCTAGGTTTCTGGGAGCGAAATGGCTACCATCACCGGGGTGAACCCTGGGCAGAGGAGCGGTATAGCAGCCGATGGGGTTAGTCGGGTAGGACAAAACTGGGAGCATCGATCGCCTTGCCAATTTCTTCAGGATGAAGTTGGCGAACTTTGAGATCCTGGTAGAAGGTTTCTTGGGCAAGTTCAACTTTGGATTGGGCAGATAGGAACAACAAGGCCCAGAAGACACCGACGCGATCGTGGGTATTTGGAGTGATTTCTGGCTTGGTTTGTTCTCTCTCCTCAGGCTTAGCTTTTTTCGCTTTGGCTTCTTGCTCGGTTTGAGTGGTGGCCCAGAGGGAAAGCAGTTCCTCGAAGTTGAGCCAATCATCTTCCGGATCAGTTTGCCAATACTCTGCCAAAAACCGCTCCAATATCGCCGCAATTTCAGATAAATTTTCGTGGTGGGCCAATTCAGCGATCGTTCGCATGGCCTGACTGCGGGTTTGAGGACGCGGACGACGGGTGCTGAGACGACGAGGAACGTGATCAGCGATGGCAGCGGCCATCACATTCAGTTGTCCAATCAGTTCTTGTAAAGTGACTCTGCGGTTTGGAGTGGGTGGGGCAACGGCACGGCGACGCAGGGTTCGCTCTAAATTAGGTGGAAGCGGCGCATCGGAACCGTACCCATCATCAAACGCTACCTCTTCTTCGACGGGTTGTTCCGCCTCTAACTCTTGCCGTACGAGGCTATCCGCCTTTAGGAGCAGCAGCATAGAAGCGTATAAAAAAGCCTGCCCCGATTCGCTTAAATCTGACTCGTAGGGAGAGCGTCCATCACCTTCGACGGCAGCAACCTTTCCGGGCTGCAATTTGCTGAGAAAGCGATCGATCACCTCAATCACTTTGACATTCCAAGGGTCAATCTCTCCCCGCTCTGCCAAGTCAATCAGCAGGGCGATCGCATTCTGAGCTAGGGAGGTCGCCATAAGTAAAATGCCGTCTGAATAAGTTTGGTACGTATCAAATTATGTACGTTTTTTAACCATTGCCTGTAGCCGCTCTAAGGGATACTCCGCCATAAAACTATCCCAGGACTTTGCATGTCCTGCTGAATTATACACATATAGAACACCGCCGATCGTGCGACTGGATGTAATCAGGTCGAGTGCCCTGGCTAGATTGAGGCATTGTGTAATCTCTTTTGGAGTGAGCATCGTTGCGAGTTCAATATTAATTATCTTGAGGGAGCAAAAACGGTTTCAGGATGTAAGCTGAGAAGCTAAAACGGTGAAGCTAGCAGTAGCGGAACCTAGCCTCTACCTGGGATGCACCAATCCACAAGCAACTTTCACCTACCACTTTGCAGTTGGTGAAGAGCTACTAAACTAAACCTACTTCTAAAGTAATCCAGATTTTGGCGAGTTTCATTGATCTGAGACACGGGGACGAACTGCCGATACATTTCTTTACATTTTGGTTCCTCCCTGCAAAGCTCACTCACCTTAAGGTTCAGTTTTTGATTCCTGTTGCGGCAATTCCTCGAATGAACTGGCGTTGAGCTAGCAAAAACAGCACAATAACGGGAATTGTGGTGATGACTACGGCAGCCATAAGTAATGCCCAGCTACTCGTAAACTGCTCCTGAAATTCTGCAAGGGCAAGCTGCACGGTTCTCAGCTCAGGACGAGTGGTGAAAATGAGGGGCTTAAAGAGGTCGTTCCACTCGCCGATGAAAGCAAAGAGGGAAAGCGTGACGATCGCCGGACGGGCTAAGGGCAAAATGATTTGCCAGAGAATTTGCAGCCGAGTTGCTCCATCTAGTGCTGCCGCTTCTTCCAATTCAACGGGAATGGTTTGAAAATATTGCCGCATCAGGAAAATGCCGAACCCATTGGCAGCCGTTGGCAAAATCAGGGCCCAGTAGGTATTAATCAAATGCCCCCATTTCAACACCAAAAAGATAGGAATGATGAGGATTTGAAACGGAATCACCAGCGTCGCCAAAACAATCAGCAAAACCGCTTGCCGTCCTCGAAACCGTAACCGGGCCAGGGCATACCCGGCCAAAGCAGAAGTCACAATTTGAAAGGCTGTAACCGCCAGAGCCACCAACGCAGAGTTGGCAAATGCTAGCAGAAATTGACCCCGATTCCAGGCATCCCGATAATTTTCCAGGGTTAAACTGCCCGTGCGATCGACCCCACTTACCGCTCCAGAAGAGCTAAAGGATGTTAGAAGCACTACCCCCAGGGGTAATAACACCAGGATTGCTCCCAAGAGCAGCAGCACTGAATTGAGCCAAGGAGACAGACGATCGAAGAAACCTGTGCCCTGCGATAGAGTTGGCGGTTTAGGATTGGACTTAGAATAATTTCGATTGATGGATTCCATGAATCGTTTTGCCGCTAAGCGTTATGCATTTTGGGTGGACGTAGGGATGGTCATCCAGTTCTAACATGAAGGACTCGTTGAATTCATGCTCGATCGTCAATCAGTTTTGCTCTATCCATCATGGCGCATCGATAAGCGAGGATACTGGATGAGTCGTCTATAGTAGACAATATTCCTATCAGTGTCCGAAACATCTTGTAAAGTGTCACCTCAAACCAGTAGGTTGGAACTTGGACAACTGTAGCTATCCCATGATTAGAGTTTCAGCTTGAACTCTAATTTACCCTGCGTGGGTTCTTTTGCAGATTAGACTGAATCAACAGGATATTGGCAGATTTTTATCGAGGAGACAACGTAAATTATGCAGCAGCTTGAAATCAACCCAGCTATTGATTTTCATAGCGATGCCTATAAGGATGCCTACAGCCGCATCAATGCGATCGTCATTGAAGGGGAACAGGAAGCCTTCGAGAATTATCAACAGCTTGCAGAACTGCTGCCCGATGCGAAGGAGCAACTGCTGAGCCTCTCCAAGATGGAAAATCGCCATAAGAAAGGGTTCCAGGCTTGTGGGCGGAATCTGCAAGTCACCCCTGACATGGACTTTGCCAAAACGTTTTTTTCAGGCTTGCATGGCAATTTCCAGAAAGCGGCAGCGGAAGGTCGGATTGTGACTTGCCTGCTGATTCAGTCTTTGGTGATTGAGTGTTTTGCTATCTCCGCCTACAACATCTACATTCCCGTAGCAGATGACTTTGCGCGGAAAATCACGGAAGGCGTCGTCAAAGATGAATACATGCACCTTAACTTTGGCGAAGAGTGGCTTAAGGCAAACTTTGAAGCATCTAAGGAAGAACTGGAAGCGGCAAACCGCGAAAATCTGCCTATCGTTTGGCGGATGCTGAACGAAGTGTCTGATGATGCAGCTGTGCTGGGCATGGAAAAAGAAGCCTTGGTGGAAGACTTTATGATTAGCTACGGGGAAGCCCTAAGCAATATTGGTTTCACCACTCGCGACATTATGCGGATGTCGGCATATGGGTTGGCAGCATAGGTGAGGCTGAGGACTGAACTCAACCTCTATGGGTCAGCATTCTTGTGGGGTGGGCATCTTGCCCGCCCTTTGAAGTAGGCGGGGGAGCGTGTCCCCCTATTTTTATGCGCGGCGATTCACAAGGAAGGTAACAATCTTCCAAGGCTCGATCGCATAGCTTCCCTGGCTTGCAGCAGGCGATCGTTCTAACAAATTCACCAATTGGGTAGAGTCTGGATTCAAAGTTTGACCGACGATTCCAGAGCCAAATCCGCTTCGGGCCAGTTGAGCCGATCGCCCCTGAGATTCATAACACCGGATCACCCATTGATTTGCGTTCCGTTCCGATTGCTTGAAGGCACTGAGAATCAGGTTATCACCGGGCAAATTGAGGAATTGACCCTCTGAAGGTAAAGCTGGATTCGCTGGATTGCGGTTGCCCTGCGGTATACGGCTGCCCTGCGGTATAGGATGGACGATCGCCAGTAAGGGTTGACCCAGTTCGTAACCGCGCTGAACGGTTTGAGCCGATCGCCAGTCTCGATCGTGGGGATAGATAGCATAGGTAAATTGGTGTAAGCCTTTATCAGCATTGGGATTCGGCCATTCTGGGCCGCGCAGGAGGGAAAGGCGGATCTGGTTAGGATGGCAATCGTAGCCGTGTTTAGTGTCGCTGAGGATACTGAAGCCGTAGGAATTGTTGCTGGCACTGTCGCTGAGGTCTGCCCATCGCAGGGCAGGAACTTCCCATTGGGCTTTTTCGCGATCGGTAAGGCGGCGAGTCGGACGCTGAATCGCTCCATAGGGAATTTCGCAGGTGAGGTGATTAGAATTCATGTTCAGCGGAAAGTTTGCCTTAACGAGGGTTCGCCGTTCACGCCAGTCTACCTGAGTTTGAATTTTTAAAAGGGGCGATCGTTTCTCCAGCACGTACACCTGATTAAAAGTGGACTGCCCAATCCGACGGATAACCCGAATCCGATGGGCGATCGGGCCGCGGGCTTCCACCTGAATGCTCACCACCTGAGCCGGAATTAAGGGCTGCTGAAGGTAGTTGGGCGAAATGTTCCAGGCATCCCAGTATTCTCCCTGATCGCGGAAGGATTGAAGCTGATTGCCATCGCGGCGGATCAGTTCCCGTCGATGAATTCGATCGAATACGCTGGATAAATTTCCGGTGGCCGCATCAACTCTGACGCTCAATAATTCATTTTCTAGAATCAGGGGATTATTGCTCACGGTTGGCACTCGCAGTCCGGTTTGTGAAGGGCAGAGCCAGAAGCTGCGGTAACCTAAAGCTGGAATATTTTCTGCCAAAAAGGAAAGCTGCCAGTAATACGTACCGTCCTGATTCTGGAAGGCTAACTGGGATTCGATCGTCCTCCCTTCCAGATCGCAAATTTTCCAATAGCAGGCTTGTCCTGCAAATCCGGTATGCTCCACCGTGACGGTGACAACTTCCGATCGCCGCCAGTTGAGGGAATTAAAAACGGTGATAGCTCTGGCATTCGGGTCGGGCGGCTGGGGTCGGGTGATTTGCTCAGAGAGCGATCGGATTGCTTCATCCCGAATTGTGCGTCCGGTGCGTTCTGCCGTTTCCCACTCCTGATTTGCCGTCACAAACACTTCAGGAATCGATGTGCCTGGCAGAATATCGTGAAACTGGTTAAACAAAACCTGTTTCCAGGCAGTTTCCAGCTTTGCTTGGGGATAGGTGGCTCCGAGTAGCAGGGTAGCGATTGAGCTAAACAGTTCTGCTTCATACAGAACTTCCTCACAGCGACGATTCCACCATTTTTGGTCGCCGTGCGTGGTGTAGCAGCCCCGATGGAATTCCAGGTAAAGATCGTCGTTCCAG
>PVWD01000024.1 GCA_003003615.1 filamentous cyanobacterium CCP2
GTACTAGATACCTGCTTGGCTTTTTCTAGCTTTTGTGGCTCTGGGGCATAGCTTTGAGCAATAAACTCCTGTTTCAGCCTTTTAAGGGCAGTTTCAGCATCAGGAATTTCGCTAATCAAGGCTGACCAGCGATGGCGTACAGGCTGTACATTTTCTTCGACAAACGCTTTTGCTGCCAGGATGTCATCGACTAATTGGTAGGCTTGCTGAGCGGTTGTTTTTGCCGTTTGATACAAATCCTCTGCCTGTTCAAGCTGGCCCTGCCGCAGCAACGTTAAACCTATTTGCTGCTGTTGCCTTGCCAATTCCACTTGCTCATCGGGATTGCCATCTACCTCTGCCAGGGTAAACCGTTGAGGTTGCTGGACGGGGGTCGCTTCTTCTAGGGTCTGTGGATAGCGATATTCCACCGTTTGCTGCCGAACCGTATGGGCATGGTGAATTGCCGCCTCGATCGAAGTTTGTATACTCAACAAAGCCTGGTGTAGGTCGATCGCCCGTTTCAAGTCAGCCTGTAACCTGTGGGCATTCTCCAGGACGGTTTGAGACGCTGGATACGCCTCCAGGGGGTCGGCTTCTTGAATGGATTCAAACTGCTGTTGGGTTTGCTGAATGTGCTGAAGGCGTGGCTCGTAAGGCTGGAAAGGTAAATTCAGGCTGGCAAGGGCTGAGCGCGTTTGGTGAATTTCCTCCAAGCAGGACAGCAAATTTTGCCGGTTCTGTTCTGCTCCCTCAACGGCTTGGACAATTTCTGCCAGTGCCCCATTCGCCCGATCGAACAGTTCTGCCATGGCAGCCAGAAGTTCTTCTGGAGCGTAGGTCGTTTGAGCCACAATGCCGCCAAACAAGCTGGCCATTTCCAAAGGCAACTCCTGCCCCGTCACAATAACGGGTTCCGTTGTCAAGCGTTCAACAGCCTGCTCAAACCCACCGATGAGCGGAAATCGATCGCGCTGGATTGCATCTTGGGCGGCTTGCAGGCGTTGGTTGGCAGCTTCCAACCGGACGGTGAGGTCAGTAAAGTCTGTAATCGCCGCTTCGTATTGGGTTCGCGTTCTGCCTTGAAACTTCGTAGACCAATCCGTTTGGAGACGCAAAAAACCAAAGTAGCGATCGTATAACTTCAAGTACAGTTCATTGGCATTGTTGAGCCGTTCTTGCCAATCCTTCACCGCAGATTGAGCAGCCGATCGCTTCCGACGATAGCGTAGAGTCAGCCAAACCATTCCCGCAACCGAACCAGCCCCTGCCGCACTGGGAGGGCCATAGGTTGTTACAGTACTCCGGAATTCTGCCCACTGTTGCGCTCGTTCTGCTTGGAGCCTAGCGGCTTCGGCTTCCTGTTCTGCCTGCTGCTGTTCTTGTTCTGCTTGGGCTTGTAGTTGGGCGGCGTAAGTATCTAAGTCCTGGTTCACATTCTCAACTACAGCCACGATCGCCCCTTGGGGATCATCAGGCATATATTGTCTTAACGCAGGGATCACAGGGCCGTTTTCTTCAGAAAACCAATCTGCCGTCAAGCCCGCCGCCCGGAGACGATTGCCGCCATTGGCCGCGACCCACCCCCTGTTTACATCGTCCGATCGCCGCACCCAAAAGATAATCAGGTAATCATCTACCGGAAACTCAGCTTCACTCCGCCATTGGGCAACCAAATCATCCAGCTTGATCACGGCCAAGTTTGCATTTTCTGAAACAGACTCGTTTCCCTGTTCAGCCGCAACGACAAACACCTCTAGGTCATGGGATTCTGCTGCTTCGGTAAGCTGTTGCTCCAAATTGGGAAACCGGACTGGGTAAGTCGGATTGTTTGACAAACGCGGGTCAATGTAAATTCGTTGCTCTGGGTTAAACTGTGGTGTCCAGGTAGCTTGGGCAAAGGCTGGGCTAGCAAAAACGATGATGCTGACTCCCAGGATAGAGGGAGCAAGGAACAGTCTGGAAAAACTCGATGTGCTGTTTATCCAGCGGAAAAATCTTTGGCTCATACACTCAACTGGGTAACTGGGCGGCAATCTTGGCTATGAAATCTGTGCCCAAACGACACTTTTTTCCTATACTGCAAGACTTCACTTCCAGTGTGGCAAGTTCCTGATGCCTCTGTCAGAACATTTCATTAAAAAATTATTGTTCGTAATATTGTTCGTCATCCTGCATCTGTGAGTGTCTGTAGAAAATTAATTCGTAACCCATCATAAATTTTCGTTAAACCCTGTTGCGAGTAAAGTTTTTGCTAATCTCAAAACATGCTTGCTTAAAGGTCTAATTTTGCGCAATTTGCCGATCGATGTTGTCGTCTATGCTGTCTCGCCAAGCTTCTACCCACGTTTTTTCAAAAGGACTGTTTCTGAACATCCTTTTGTTGCTCTTGCTGTGTACTGCTTTGTTTTTTTGGCAGCTAGATGCTTATAGTTTATTTGATGAAACGGAGGCAAAACAGGCTGAAATTGCTCGCCAAATGTGGGTTCGTAATGACTGGATCACGCCATTCTATAACGGTGAGATTTATTTTGATAAACCGATTCTGCTGCATTGGTTAATCGCTTTAGGCTTTCCCATCTTTGGCCTCAGTGAATGGGCAGTACGCTTGCCCTCTGCCCTTGCTGCAACGGGCTTAGTTTTATCAACCTGGCTATTTACGGCTCAGTTCACCAATTCTCGGATTGCTTTACTGGCAGCTACAATGCTGGCGGCGAATCCTTCAACTTTTGCCCTAGGGCGGACTGGGCAACACGATATGCTATTGGTGTTTTTTATGACCGCAGGACTGTATTGCTGGTATCTGGGCTACAGTACTGGGCGTAGATGGGCGTATCTAGCTTATTTTGCACTCACTGGGCTGGCAGTAATGGCGAAAGGGCCGTTAGGTGCACTTTTGAGCATCATGGCGATCGGTCTTTTTGTGATCTGGGTGGGGCGTTGGCGAGAGCAACTGACAATCATTCCCTGGAAGTGGGGACTGTTGATTTTTGCTGGGCTAACGTTGCCCTGGTATGCCCTGGTGATTTTAATTAACGGGCAGGAGTTTTTTTACAACTTTTTTGTTTATAACAACCTTACCCGTTTCGTTGAGGTGAATCAAAACCAGGCGGGCCCCTGGTATTATTACATTCCAATTATTTTGATCGACTTTTTTCCCTGGATTGCGCTCAGTCCGGTAGGGTTATTGGGAATTGGCAAATGGCGATCGTTTGGCATGGGCAAGTGGCAACACAAATCTCGGCAGCAGCAGCTTCCTTTGTTCCTGCTCATCTGGTTCTTTTCCGTGCTGATCTTCATGACGGTGGCAGCCACCAAACTTCCCTGGTATGTTTACCCCGGATTTCCAGCCTTGGCAATTCTCTGCGCCCAAATGTGGGATCAGCAAATCGTTCAACCGAATCGCTGGTTAAAGCTAAATTTATGTTTAATTGGTGTTGTGTATTTGCTAACGGCGATCGGGTTTGCGGTAATTCCTCACTTGCTGCCAGACGAACCCGTTGTAGACGAAATTGTTCAAACGGGAACCGTTGGGCTGTGGGTGGGACTCTATGCCAGTGCAGCCATCCTGATTTGGCTTTGTGCTCTGCATCAGAAGGTCTTGCATGGATGGGGCATTGGGCTGGTGGTTTTTGGCATCACGGCAATGACGCTGGTGAACCCGGTGTTGCCCATTCTGGATCGTCAAGTTTTAAGTGGACGCTTGCAGCCAATGGCGATCGTCTTGCAACAAGAAGTCTGTGCGACTTGTCCTCCAACCCTGCTAGCCACGCTAGGTGCGAGCCGTCCCAGCCTCAATTTCTACAGTCAAATCAGCACTTTTCAACGGTTTCATTATCGCTATCAAATCCAGCTACAGTTAGGGCAGCTTACTGAACCTGAACGATTCATGTTAATTACAACGGACAAGGATCTGAACCGAATCGGGCTGGATTTAACTGGTTATGAACCGGCTTATGTTGCCAAGGATTTTAAGCTATTCATTTTTCCTGCTGATAGTGATTTAGCGTTGCGTACCATTGGCATTCCTCGTTAGTTGTCCTATGGGTATTAGCAATTGGGTTGATCATCATCTTTGAGAAGATACTTGAGAATCCTATCACCATTCATCAAACTAATTTCTATATATGCTATTGGCTAAACTCGGTGCAGTGGCGATCGTATAGATCATGCCCACTGCTGCCCGAAAAAATAGGTAAAGCAACACAGGCTTGATTGGTTAGCTCACCGCTAGACATATTGCTATTTGCCCAAAAGTAAGCAGTAATTCCACTGGTTTGCAGCATCCCTCTCGCCGATCGCTGTTTGTTGACGATATTTATCTCTTGTATAAACAAATAAGTGCCATTAGGAATGTAGGCTCTCGTCCAATTGGCCTGACACGCAGCAGAATACATTTTTTGCACCACGATCGTTTGAGGAAGCCAAGCATCTTGCCAACGGTTCACTGTTACGGTTAACTCGTCTTCAACGGTGGCATCTAAATCACAACCATATGCCACTGGGTTTTGATCAATACAGCTTTCCCCCACGCAGGTAGGAGCGACGATCGGTTGAGCCTGTTGAGCCTGTGCGGTTCCCATGAAATTAATTTCGATCAAACCCAATGCAACAATGAATCTGAGTAAGCCAGGTCGTCTTTGCTTCATGGGTTTGAGTTAATTCATTAATATCGAAAAAGTTAATTCACCTTCTGCCGCCAGTTTGCCATTCACTTCTGCCCGTCCCTGCATTTTGCTAAACCGCCGTTTTACATACATTACTTCTACCGTCATGATGATCTGATCTCCGGGGACAACCGGGCGACGGAACCGGACTTTATCCATTCCGGCAAAGAGAAACAACCCTTTTGTTTCTGAATCTAGCATCTGTGTCAGGACGATGCCGCCCACCTGCGCCATTGCCTCAATAATCAGAACTCCGGGCATAATCGGCTGTCCGGGAAAGTGTCCCTGAAACTGAAATTCGTTAAACGAAACATTTTTAATGCCGATCGCCCGTTCGTTTGGCACGTAGTCAATAATGCGATCGACCAGCAAAAACGGGTAGCGGTGCGGCAATAATTTCTGAATCTCTTCAATTGTTAAATGGGGAGGTGCTTGCTGTAGGGTCGTTTCCGCCTCTTGATTGGGTGAATCAGCTACAGACGGATTTGATGAGTCAACCGTTGAGTTAGCAGTTGAGTCGATATTCAGCAGGGTTGACATGATGATTACTCCGTAAATTTTTTGAATGCCAGCGTGACGTTATGCCCACCAAAACCAAAGGAATTGGATAGAGCAACTTCAACGGGCTGCGATCGGCTTTGGTGCGGCACATAGTCTAGGTCGCAGGCGGGATCAGGGTGATCTAAGTTAATAGTGGGAGGGATGCGATCGGTGTGAATCGCCAGAACGGTGGCGACTGCTTCAATGCCGCCAGAACCGCCTAATAGATGCCCCGTCATGGATTTGGTTGAACTCACGGCAACGTGGGCAGCAAAATCGCCCAGAGCTTGTTTTATTGCAAGGGTTTCGTTGCTGTCGTTGGCAGGGGTACTGGTGCCGTGAGCGTTAATGTAGCTCACCTGATTTGGAAAAATGCCTGCATCCTTCAGTGCCAGTTCCATTGCTCTGGCGGGCATTTTTGCATCGGGGCGAGGAGCCGTCATGTGATACGCATCGCAGGTTAGCCCGTAGCCCACCATTTCAGCATAAATTTTGGCTCCCCGATCGAGGGCGTGTTCCAATTCCTCCAGGATCAAAATTCCTGATCCTTCTCCCATGACAAAGCCGTTGCGATCGCGGTCAAAGGGGCGTGAGGCACGGGTTGGTTCGTCGTTGCGGGTGGATAGGGCCCTGGCGTTGGCAAATCCGGTAATGGAAAGGGGCGTGATGGCAGCTTCTGTGCCTCCACAAATCATCGCAGAGGCATAACCATGCTGAATCAGGCGAAAGGCTTCCCCAATCGCATTTGATCCGGCAGCGCAGGCAGTCACAGTACAGGAATTAGGCCCCTTTGCTCCGGTGTGAATTGCCGTCAGTCCGGCGGCCATGTTGGCAATCATCATTGGAATCATAAAGGGACTACAGCGATCGGCTCCACGATTTAAATACACTGTCTGTTGGTCTTCCATGACCTTAATGCCGCCCACCCCAGAACCCAGCAAAACCCCGATCTGTGTGGCATTGCGATCGTGAATTTGCAACTGGGCATCGACAACGGCTTGGCGGCTGGCACATACCCCAAACTGAGCAAAGCGATCCATCCGTTTGGCTTCTTTGCGCTCCAGGTAGTTTGCTGGGTCAAAGTTTTTCACCTCTCCAGCGATGTGGCAGGGTAAGGGAGTTGCATCAAACAGCGTAATCTGCCCAATACCGCTCTGCCCCTGAAGGAGTGCCTGCCAATATTCGACGATCGTATTTCCTAAAGAGGTAATGGCACCTAACCCGGTGACAACCACACGCTTGCGATCGGGAGTCATGGCTTACCTCATGCCCTGCTGAAACTGGTTAAATTGGAAGGCTCTTGGTCAGTACTGAGTAAATTCCGATAATAATCCTGAAGGTTTTCGCAACCTTGTTCTACAGAATACCGTTTGGCATCCTGGAGTGCCCGCTGAATTAAGTTGGTGTGGTCGATCGTGAATGCCGTTTCTAAGCATTTTGCCAATGCATTCACATCATTAGGCGGAACGAGATAGCCATTCACGCCTTCAATTAAGTATTCGGCAACTGCACCACTCTTGACCGTGATTACAGGAACGCCCGATGCCATTGCTTCGACGATCGTTAATCCAAAGGTTTCGTAGGGGGAAGGACTGCAAAAAAGATCGCAGGAAGCCAAAACATTTGCCTTGGTTTCTCCCATCAAAAATCCGGTGAAGTGAATATCTGGAATCCCTTTTGCCGTCTGCTTTAAGGAATTAACTACATCATCGGGGCCATCCCCAATAATCAGTAATGAAGACTTTGGACATTGCTGCTTTAACTGAGCAAAGGCTTGAATCAATAAATCAACTCGTTTTTCAAAGCCCAAACGACCCAAAAAGCCAATCACCTGATGATCTGCTTCCTGGGGCGTAAGCCAGGGTTCTAGCCAGGTACGATCGCGACGATCGGGACGATAGGTGGAAATATCAGTGCCAAAGAAAGGAATCACCTGGGTATTGCGGATTCCCATTTCCTGACAGCTTTGGCTAGCGGCAGTACTGGGACAAACCGTAACATCGACTTGATGATACAAAAAGCTCAGAAGCCGTAGCCGCCGCACCACATTTCGCAACCACTGCCAGCCGGGATAGGTGGAGGAAAAATTATACACGTCGGTATGGTATTCCGCTAAATAGGGGACGTGATGGGTTCTGGCGTATCCTCTTCCCGGTAACTGCCAAGCACTGAGTAAGAAGTATCGCTCTACATCGGTCATGACAATCAGATCGGGCTGGTAGGCGGCAATTTTCTGGCTAATTTGCTGCGCTGCTTGCATCGTGGGCACATAGGTCAGCTTATAGGGAATCCAGGGTTTTGCTGCGTATCGTTCAATAATTAGATTAGGATAGCTAACTTCCAATTCCCGATCTTTTTGCCAATCTGGGGCAAACACAATAACCCGATCGCCCTGTTCGGCAAACCATTTTGCCCTTGCCCAGTTGAAGTGAGAGGAGCCGCTGACTTCAGGCGGAAAAGCTGTCACCAGAAAAGCCAGGGTGCGTTGATGAATACTCATTTGATTTAGTCCTTATCGGTGAACGCGAATCTTGGGAGCTTCCAGGAAGCCACTGCGAATGAAGTAGGAGAAATAAATTTGCAACAGTTTTTCGTCGAGCGGTGGACAGACGATCGAACTGCCGGATAGAGCAACCAAGGTTTCTTCATAGCCAATTTCTGGACGATAGCCTTGCTCATTTAACTCAATATAAGTGAGTTGCTGATCAGACCAGCGATGGCGGAAAAAAGGCAACAGGGGGTAAAGCGGATTGTCTCGCTGTTGGCTCAGGCGTAACTGCCATTCTTCGTAGGAAACCCGCTCCATGGGATAGCCCATTGAGCAGATAAAATCAACGAGCTTACTCCAATGCAGTAGATGAGGGTTTTGTAAGTGGAATGCTTTACCGAAAGCAGATTTCTGCTGGGATAGATAGACGATCGCCCGACTGTTGTAATCCACTGGGGATAAATCCAGCATCAAATCTAAATCATCCATCATGCAGCCAAGCTGAATTGAACCTTTCATCATCCGGCATAGAAACCCTTGCGTATTCCAGACTCCCGTTTGACTATGCCCTGACACAAGGGGCGGACGGTGAATTGTAATGGGTAAGCCCCGCTTTCCGGCAATTTGAACCAACTTTTCAGACACCCACTTACTCTGGGAATATCCCAAATAAATCCCTTCACTGCGATCGATCGGATCAGACTCTGTGACACGCTTTCCGTAATAGGCAGAGGATTCAAACACCGCCACGCTAGACACATGATGCACAGGTTTTACCTTCGTCTGGCAGGCAAACCGCAGTACCTCTTGAGTTCCTAATACATTGATTGGCTTGAACCGGGAGTAAGGATAAACGTAATTGAGCAACGCCCCGTTGTGGTAAATGGCATCAATTTTGCGAGCTAATTGTTCATACTGAGCGGGAGTCATGCCTAACTGCGGCTGCGCCAAATCGCCCAGTACGGGAATAATTCTGGCACCAAAGGCTTCCTGCCACAGGTCATATGCCTGCAAATTCTTTTGCAATCTTTCGGCTGCCGATTCTAAATCCTCTGCCCGCACTAAGCAGTAAATATCGGCTGGCGTTTGTTCTAGCAATTCCTGGAGCAGAAAAGCCCCCAAAAAGCCCGTTGCCCCAGTCAGCAAGATGGACGTAGGCTCTCCCACCATTGGCATCTGGGCATTGTCGGGATGAATCGCCGGATCAAGAACGACTTCCGCATTCAAATCCAGATCATTTCCTTTGGACTCAGTTTTGCCCGTTGAATGAACTTCTGGTGTGAGCTGCTCCAGCACGATCGCGCCAATGCTGGCAATGCTGGGATCTTCGACCAAAGCGCGGATCGGCAATTCCACTTGAAGTTCTGCCCGAATCAGGCTCGTCAGTTCCACCGCCATTAAGGAATCCATGCCCAGTTCGTGTAGCGGTTGCTCCGGATTAAGCTCAGACATCGGCAAGCCCAACACCTTCGCGATTTGACCTTGCAGGTAGGTGATCACCTGAGCCGGACGGTCTTCTGCGGGAACGGCTTGCAACTGAAGGCGCACCTCAGATAGGGCAGGCTGAACCGTTTCTAATGGCGTGATTTCACCCATCACCTCTGCCAGCAGGGACGGTGGGCTAGTGTTGCTAAATTGCTGCCCAAACACTGACCAGTCAAACGGCAGTACGCCAATCTGGGCGATCTCCTGTCCTAGGACTTGCTCTAACACCTGTAATCCTTGCTCCGAGGCGATCGGCTGAATTCCCTGAGTGGTCAAACGTTCTTGATTGCGCTGATCCAGGCTTGCTGCCATGCCCGCATCGCTCCACGGGCCCCAGTTGATGCTTAATCCGGGTAGCCCTTGGGCACGGCGATAGTGAGCCAGCGCATCCATAAAGGCATTGGCGGCTGCATAGTTGCCCTGACCGGGGGAACCCAACAACGATGCAGCAGACGAAAAGGTGACAAAGAAGTCGATCGGCAAGGTTTGGGTCAACTGGTGCAAATTCCAGGCTCCCTGTACCTTTGGCTGCATGACTCGCGTAAAGCGTTCCCAATTTTGCTGCAACAGGATGCCATCGTCTAATACACCTGCTGCATGAATGATGCCGCACAATGGCGAAAGGGAGGAGGCGATCGTCTCTAGCATTTTGCTCACATCAGCAGTTTCAGCCACATTCCCTTGAAGCACCAGCACCTTTGCCCCAGCTTGCTCCAGTTTTGTAATGACAGTTTGCGCTACTTCAGAAGCTCCTCGTCGTCCGGTTAAAATAAGCTGCCTTGCCCCTCGATCCACCATCCACTGAGCCACTTTCAGCCCCAAGGCTCCCAAACCGCCTGTAATCAGATAGGAAGCATCCGATCGCAGGGCTACCCCCATCTCCGGTGAAATTTTCTCCGGTAAAGCCTTCTGCACCAGACGAGCAACATAACGCTGTCCATCGCGAAATGCCAGGTGATCGTCACCCTGCGGATCTGTGATGTCTGCCAGAAGGGTTGTGATTTTTGCTTGTCCAGTTTCATGAGCCAGATTAACCTCAGGGGCCAGATCAATCAGTCCGCCCCACACCTCCGGGTGTTCCAACGCAATAACGCGACCAAACCCCCATAGTGGAGCCTGGGCAATGGCAGGAAGCGATCGACCCATCGAGACGGCTCCTTGGGTGATGAACCAAAGGCGGGGTGAGGTAGACGATTTGTGCCGCATTAACGCTTGCAGCAACAGTAGGGCACTTCCCACGCCAACCTTTTGAGCGGCCGCTAAATCACTTGAGGTGCTGCATTCCAAACTCCACAGGTGGAGGATACCCTGCAAGGGATGATCGAGCGTGTCGAGGGAATTTAGGGAATCCAACAGCTGATCGAAATCCTCAGAATGGGTAGGATTGATCCGTCGAGTCTGGTTTGCCTCCGCTTCATAGGCATTCCCTGGATAAACCAGAATACAACGGTGTCCCTGCTGCTGAAGGTGATCGGATAGTGCCTGCCCAATGCCGCTGGTGTCTGCCAGAATCAGCCAGGTTCCGGGGGAATGGTTGCCGTTCTTTTCAGGGATACCGGCCGGACGGGGTGACTGTCGCCATTCCACGTCATATAGCCAATCTTTGATGGAGGGTGGGGCAGGTGGACGATCGGGCTGAAGCAATAAATCCAGCAGTTTGGGCAACAGATGCAACTCATCAGTTGAAAACTGGCCCATTGAAGCGAACTGCTGAATGATCTGTTGTGGAGTGCTGGTGTTGAGGCGATCGACTAAAAGTGGAATCGAATGGTGCTTGCTATTTCCATTACTATGACTATTTGCATGACCATTAAAGTGACGATTTTGAAGACTAGTTTCTGATTGTTCTTTGGCTAAAGGAGCGATTTCAGGAATGTTTGCCCAATAGCGTTGTCTTTGAAAGGGATAGGTTGGTAAAGCCAATCGGTGATGGAAGTAAATACGATCGACTTTTGCCCAATCAACTGCAACTCCTCTAACATACAACTGGCTCAAACTCTGGAATATTTGCTGACGATCGTTTCGTCCAGGATATAGGCTGGGCAACCAGACCCCAACGCCCTCTGGCAAACAGTAGCGGCCCATACCCGCCAAGGTTGGTTTTGGCCCAACTTCTACGAATAACTCGTACCCCTGTTCATACACTGCTGCTATTCCTTGGGCAAATCGGACAGGCTGCCGCACATGCTCACACCAGTATGTAGGAGTAGCAATTTCACTCGTCACGATCGTCCCAGTTAGGTTAGAAATCAGCTTAATTTTTGGTGTGGCATACTTTACCTCAGCAGCAATTTGGGCAAACTCTGCCAGCATCGGTTCCATTAATGGTGAATGGAACGCATGGGAAACCGTCAGCTTTTTAGACTTAATTCCATCCTGACGCAACGCAGCAATGACCGTCTCTACCGCCTGCCGTTCCCCCGAAACCACAATACTTTTCGGGCCATTAATCGCCGCGATCGCCACTGTGTCTCGATAGGGTTGAATTACCTGCTGCACCTGGATTTCACTGGCAAACACCGCGACCATTGCACCATTTTCCGGCAAAGCTTGCATTAAGCGCGATCGGGCAGCAATCAGCTTTAAGCCATCCTCCAGGCTAAACACCCCTGCCACACAAGCCGCCACATATTCCCCAACGCTGTGCCCCATCACGATCGACGGCTCAATCCCCCAAGATTTCCACAACTGGGTGAGGGCATACTCTAGGGCAAAGAGAGCGGGCTGCGTGTAGGCTGTCTGATCCAGAATCGAGCTGATAGGTTGGGAATCGCTATCCGCAGAGTACAAGACGGAGAGAAGTGGCTGCTTTAAATAAGGACGTAGAATTTCATCACAGCGATCGAGGGTTTGGCGAAAGATGGGTTCCGTTTCATACAGATGTTTGCCCATACCAATGTACTGTGATCCCTGTCCAGTGTAGAGAAAAGCAATTTTGGGAGGCCTTCGGATCTTCACCTGCCCTTTCACCATTCCGTCTAAATCTTTATCTTGAATGAATCTATTTAAGGATTCACAAGCTTTCCCTGAAGAATCCGCAACGACGGTGAGACGATGATCAAAATGTGATCGTCCCGTATTCGCTGTATAGCACACATCTGCGAGTGAAACTTCAGCATGAACGGTCAAAAAATCCCGGTAGGACTGGGCTAGCTCCTTCAGGGCAGCTTCACTTTTGGCAGAGAGACTGAGGAGGTGAAAGAACCGATCGTTAGAGGATGCAGCTTGATGGGCAGGCTGACCCGTCAAGTTAAAATTATTTGGATTAAAGCTAGCGATCGGCTTTTCATCAGATATTTCTTCATTCTCAGAATCGGGCAGCTTAAAATCTGGATGGGCTTCTTCTAAAACCACATGACAATTCGTGCCGCCAAAGCCAAAGGCACTAATTCCAGCCAGCCGATGATCCACTGACCAGGGCTGGCGATCGGTGGGAATGCCAAAGGTTGTGCCCTCTAGGGAAAGGTAAGGATTCAGTTGCTTGAAGTGGAGATGGGGGGGAATCTCCTGATGCTGCAAGGCAAGCACGACTTTGATTAAACTGGCAATCCCGGAAGCGGCTTCTAAGTGCCCAATATTGGTTTTAAGAGAGCCGATCCAGCAGGGTTGATCCGGTTGGCGATCGTTCATCAGTACAGACTTCAGGGCTTTGAATTCGATTGGATCACCTAAAGATGTGCCTGTGCCGTGGGTTTCCACATAGCTAATTTGGGATGGTTGGATGCCCGCCTGCTCTAGGGCTTTGCGAATTACTGCCTGCTGGGCCGGCCCGTTGGGAGCCGTCAGACCATTACTCAGACCATCCTGATTCACCGCAGTTCCGCGAATTACCGCCTGAATTCTGTCTCCATCCCGCAATGCATCTGAAAGCCGTTTGAGCAGCACCACGCCGCAACCCTCACCGCGTACATAACCATCGGCACTGGCATCAAAGGTTTTACAGCGACCATCTGCCGCCATCATTCGGGCATGGGAATAGGTAATAAACGGTTCAGGAGACAGCATCAGACTCACTCCGCCCACCAAGCAGGCATTGGATTCTCCCAATTGCAGACTGCGACAGGCAAAGTGAACTGCTACCAAAGAAGACGAGCAAGCCGTTTCCACGACCACGCTTGGCCCACGTAAATTCAGCGTGTAGGAAAGGCGATTGGCAGCAATGGAAAGCGTATTACCCGTGCCATCGTAGGCATTCGCCTGGGTAATATCTCTAGACAGCAGACGGCAGTAATCATAATTGCCGATGCCCATAAATACCCCAGTCTGGCTGCCACTGAGCGAACTAGGCGCGATTCCTGCATTTTCGATCGCCTCCCAAGCGACCTCTAGCACCAAACGCTGCTGCGGATCAATTCGCTCTGCCTCACGGGGCGAAATGCCAAAGAAACTGGCATCAAATTGATCCACTTGGTCAAGAAATCCACCCCAGCGGGTATACATTTTTCCTGGTTTTCCAGGCTCCGGATCGTAATAGTGATCAACATCCCAGCGATCGATCGGCACTTCTGTAATGGCATCTGTACCCTTTTGTAAAAGCTGCCAAAACGCTGCCGGATGATTTGCTCCAGGAAAACGACAACCAATCCCAATAATTGCGATGGATTCCACAACCAGACCTCTCACAGTAAGTACTTTAGAGTGTCAGCAAGACTGACGACAAAGGAATTGCTCTGTCCTCACGGGGTTCGATCTTGGGCAACCGAATCAGAGAATTGCTCAAAGGCTTTAATGTTGTTTTGCAGAGCTTTTTCAATGGAGCCACCTGCTGCCATCAGCCGCACCTCGCGGTTCACATCCCACAAATAATCCAACTTAGAGAAATGCCAGCGCATATCGTTGAGTAGGCGATCGTGATACTTAAGATTCCCATGGAACCCGTCATGCTCTTGGCATAGGCATTTTTTCAACCAGTACAATGCATCCACCTCGGACATTTCAAATACCGGAGACTGCAACAGTTTGTAGAATGAAAACATGAAATCTTGATCACTGCGAAAGATGGCAGGAAAAGCACCGGAAAGACCACTCAAGCCAACTTGCTGCGCTCGGTAGATGGTCAAATTGGCGATTAATTTTTCGTAGGCTGTGGGTTTGGCAAAATCCTTGTACAAATCCTCGGCAATCAGTTGGGAGGTGGTAGTGTGGAAGGCTTCATCCATCAGGTGATTAAAAGAAACGGCAGTGGGGGCAGGAATAAACTGTCCGTTTTTTTCTAAATCCCGATAGTGCTGCACATAGCAATACTCATAATTTTTGAGCAGCATATTCGCCATGAAGCGGGTGACATAAAACACACACGCCAAAAAGGGAGAACTGCCGCAGTTAAGCGTAAAGAATTGCAGGAGCGATCGGGGGGCAATTTGTCCGAGCAATCCAGTAGTCTGAGCTGGGATCGCCTCACCTTTTTGGTCAAGCTTTTTCAGGTAATTGGAGTAATAATTTGCCTGGTTTTTCAGCATCACCTGATTCGTGACAAACCGAAAAGTTGTGTCCTGAAACGCTGACAGGAGAGAAGTCTGGCGGTTGATGGAAAAAGGCGATCGTAACTTTGATTTTTTCAACCTAGACGGCTGACCCTGCACCGACTTACCCTGCATTGATGCATTCAATCCAGCTTGCCCCAACAATTCTCGCTTCGTTTTATATCCAATGTTGTGAAATGCATGGATATGATGCCGCTCTTGATCCGTTTCCAGGTCTAACTCCTGGCACAATGTGTCGTATCCCTTTAAATTTGTGAAAACGCCAGCCGTCACCTGATTGTACAAAATCGCATTCGCTTCCGTTGCCGCAGTTTGGTTATATTGCGTTGCCCAATAGAGATGATTGAGAGCTTTGCGTTGTGACAAAGTTGCTTCTTCGTAAAGGGGAGTGCCGTATAGAATGGAGAGTTCAGCCTGCCCCCAAAAGTAATCACCATTATCGCGATAGTTGAAGCTTGAGTCGAGGGCTTCTATCTTCTCAGTATAGTCCGACTCTGTGTTGCGTCGATAGTTAATTTCGGTCAGCTTAATGTGCTTTTTGACCTTCTCGCAGCTTGTTTCAGGTGAAGCCGTAAAAGTATTCTGAGCAGCCGCATTCTGAGAAACCGGAGTTTGAGTTGTGTCAATCATAGTACGCTTTGTCAGGACAATGTCCCTGCGAGTACAACGTGGTGAATAATTTGTGCCGTGAATAATCTGTATCGGTGTGTGCCGTGAATACAAGTGGAGTGCGATCGAATCAGGATAAGCTTCTCCTGCATGGGTTCTTCTAGAATCGCGATGAAAACCGTAGGGCAGATATTTTGCCCACACAGGCAATATAGAAGCTACGAAAAACATGAGTGACGCTCTTGTAAGATGAGCATCTTGCCTGTCTTTGCATCAAAAATGCTAAGCCGCCGCTTTGAATTCCTCTGCTAAATGCTGAGTAAACGACTCCACTGTGGGATAGTCATAGAGCAACGTTGGGTCAAGCTTTCTCCCTAACCAGTCTTCTAAATCACCCGTCATGCCGATCGCCACAGCAGAATCTAAACCATAGCAGTCAAACGGAACGGTAACATCCACTTCATCCGGAGAAATTTCTAATAGTTCTGCCAAATATTCAACAATCCAAGACTGAATTTCTGTTGAATTTGGGATTTCCTGGGGAGAACTTTCTGCACTATTGTGATTGCTTTGCGAAACCATAGACAACGCGAATTGATTTGAGCTTTCCATCTTTACAACCTTCGTACCAAATTGACTAAAAATGCTTTAAATGTACCTTTGTCAGTCAGTAAAACTGAAACCTATGGCTGCGGTTTTTAAACAGCGATCGACCCAATGATAGATTCCAAAAAAATTGATCCAAGCTCACTAAAATTTCAATTTGCGGTATCAATTCAGAATGACAACAAAACAGAGAATTTGCTGCGATCTAAACCTAAGCCAGACATAAGCCTGAAGACCATCCCACTGCTAACCCATGAATAATTCAGTTGTGACAATTCTGCTGCCAGCAACTTACAGCACAACCCCTTGAGTAAGTAACCACTTAGGTGAGCCGCTTTGTTTGGTCAATCATCTAGCCAACGATTTCTATGGGCAAATTCCAGAGAACAGCAAAAACAAGGCTCTTTTCATGGGGGATTCGCAAGGGAAATTCTGTTTCTGTTTTGTCTAAATTTGAGAGAAGCTCTCGAAAGTAGATTACAGGAGGTTAAGCGCGTTCAGCAATGAATAATCTTTTGATCCAACTAACGTTTTTTTCGGTTTTGGAGTTTCGTAAACTAGAACACGATCGCTTGAAGAGAGAGCGATTGTTTGGTTCCGTACATAACTCCTAAACGGGCTAGCTTCTACAAGTTTTTCATTCCTTTGCAGTGATGCAGATCTAACTTTATCATCAGAAAGCTACCTCTTGAGATAGATGGAAAAAACTTTAACAGAGCGCAAATTAAGGATGACCAAAATAATCTCGAAAGAGAGTAATTTCTTTTGTGAAGACTATGTAAAAAGTAGCGATAGAAACCTAAAGCATTCTTAAGAAGATGTTATTAACTATTGGTATTGCGTGAGGAATTGAGAAATTTTGTTCTTTTTCCAGGGACTAGAATCATTTCCGAATAGCAGCACATCGATCGCAGTTCAGCCACAGCAGATCTTCTCTCAATGAATTGCAGAGCAACATCGCTGAGGATGAACCGTAGAGTGCCAAAACGCTGAACTATCTTTTAACTTGTGTTCTCTAGACTCCGTTTGATATTGAGATTAATTCTGTAGTTTGTTGTCAATGACTGAAGCCGAATTGCTTGAGTCAATATGTTGATGAACTTGGACAAACTGCACGGTGTTGCACGATGATCTTGCACGATTGGAACTTGACAGGAAGTACAAGACGATGACTTGTTTTACCCACTCAGCTAACAGTCAGGACAATCTGTTGACCTTCGTTGATTTACTCTCTCACCGAGCAACGCACCAGCCCAATCAGGTCGCTTACACTTTCTTATTGGATGGCGAAACTGAAGCATTGAGCTTGACGTATCATGACTTAGAACAACAGGCCCGCTCGATCGCTACCCATCTTCAACGGTTAGATGCAGCTGGATCGAGTGCAATGTTGGTTTATCCGCCCGGTTTGGACTTTATCACCGCTTTTTTTGGCTGTCTGTATGCAGGGGTCGTTGCCGTTCCAGCTTACCCACCTCGGCGAAATCAAAATTTGTCGCGGTTGCAGGCAATCGTTGCTTCGTCCCAAGCAAAGTTAGCATTAACCACAACGGCACTAAAGCAAACAATTGAGGCGCGGTTTGCTGAAGAACCTGAGTTAGAACCGTTAAAATGGTTGGCGATCGATGACATCAATCTAAATCTGGCAGGAAATTGGCAGAACCCAAACCTAAAGCCGGATAGCCTGGCCTTCCTACAATACACTTCTGGCTCAACGGGAACACCAAAAGGGGTAATGGTAAGCCATCACAACTTGATGCACAACTCTGCTCTGATTAACCAATGTTTTGCCGACACACCCAACAGTTTGGGGGTTAGTTGGTTGCCCCCTTACCACGACATGGGCTTAATTGGCGGCATCCTTCAACCGCTCTACGTGGGTGCTCCCATGGTTTTGATGTCCCCTGTCATGTTTTTACAAAAGCCTGTACGGTGGCTCCAAGCCATTTCTCAGTTCAAAGCAACCACGAGCGGCGGCCCCAATTTTGCCTACGATCTCTGCTTGCGTAAAATTACGCCAGCTCAATGGGAAACGCTCGATTTGAGTTGCTGGAACGTTGCCTTTACAGGGGCTGAACCTGTGCGGGCAGAGACATTAGAGCAATTTGCTGAAATGTTTGCTCCATGCGGTTTTCAAAAATCAGCATTTCAGGCTTGCTATGGCATGGCCGAAACCACGTTGATTGTGTCGGGTGGTGCAAAAGGGGCTTTACCTGCGGTTCAACGGCTAGATGGTGCGGCTCTGGAACAACATCGGGTGGTAACTGTAAAGGATAATCGGGACGGTAGCCGGGCGATCGTCAGTTGTGGAAAACCGATGGGTGACTTGAATGTACGAATTGTTGATCCAGCAAATTTAACCGTCTGCCCTGACAACCAAGTTGGAGAAATTTGGGTGGCGGGAGCAAGTGTGGCCCAGGGCTATTGGAATCGTCCGGAGCAGACAGAACAAGCTTTCCAGGCTCATTTATCTGATACTCAGGATGGGCCATTTCTGCGAACTGGAGATTTAGGATTTTTGCAAGAAGGTGAATTGTTCATTACCGGACGCATCAAGGATTTGATGATTATCCGAGGACAGAATCATTATCCCCAAGATATTGAACAGACGATCGAGAAAAGCCATCCATCCTTACGTCCGGGTTGCGGAGCCGCATTTACAGTCGATGTGAAGGGCGAAGAGCGATTGGTTATTGTTCAAGAAGTTGAACGTAGTCATCTCCGAAAAGTGAATATTAAAGAAGTGGTGCAAGCGATTAGCTACGCCGTTACTGCCGAACATGGTTTGCAAATTTATGCGACGGTTTTAGTGAAAACGGGAAGTATTCCTAAAACATCAAGTGGCAAGATTCAAAGACATGCCTGTCGATCGCAATTTTTAGCTGGTCAGTTGAATGTTGTAGAGGATTGGAGCGAGAATCCGCAAAACAAGTCAAAATTCATGCATTTACAGACTGAAGTAGAAACATTACTGCAAGCCTTAACGACCAGCAAACGTTGAAGTTTTGCTACCATGACGGTCTGCCATCTTCGATCCCAAAGTTCTTGCTTAGGTATGTCCTGGAATTGGCTCTAGGAATAAACAGCATCAGTTCAGTCTCATTTCTTACGGAGGGTGCAGATGAGTGGGGAGGTACTGAAAAAAATTTTGGTGATTGAACAACAAAGTGACGTTCGAGATCTTTTTATGGAAGGTCTTAGAGCAAGGGGGTTCTATCCGATTAGTGCGGCAAGTGGTCGGGTTGGGCTACAACAGGCAAGAGAACATTTACCCGATCTGATTACCTGTGGGATCACCGTCCCAGAGTTAGATGGCTACAGTGTTTTGTGGCAGTTACGCCAATATCCAGCAACTGCGATCATTCCTTTTATTTTTGTTGCGGCAAAAATGACCCAACTTGATTTACGTAAAGCAATGGAATTAGGAGCAAATGATTATCTCACCAAACCCTGTACCGTAGATGAGCTAATTCGAGCGATCGCAGTTCAGCTAGAAAAGCAATCCCTTTTGCACCAAGCCAAGCCAAAGCAATTTTCCGCTTCGTTCGCTCAAGCTCGTTCAAATGTTCCTGAAAACTTTCCTCCTATTGACCAGTTTGACTACCCATCTGAGCCACCCTTGAATGAAGTTTTCCAGTTCATCGAAGCAAACTATCATCGTTCGATCGCCCTCAGCGATGTGGCTCAAATGGTAGGATACTCTCCCGCTTATCTAACTAACTTAGTTGGGCGACAAACCGGGCAAACCGTCCAGCAATGGATCATTGAATACCGAATGGCAGCGGCTCGTTCTTTGCTCTTAAAAACCGATCGAGCGATCGAACAAATCGCTACCCAAGTGGGATATCACCATTCTGTACATTTCTTTCGCCAGTTTCGCCAATGTCACGGCACAACTCCCCAAGCTTGGCGAAATGCAAATCGTAGCGCGTTTACTCAGTGTCACAAGCGATGAAACCTGACTTTGCCTCACACAGTAAACCCCTTCTTAAACCTTCAGCCCGATGGACAGTCCTTGCGGCGATCGTTTCTGCCTTTGCATTGGGTGGAGTCACGTTGCGGTATGTCCTTGGCTTCCAGCAAAATCCAGCAACGGTAGCTGATCCGCCGACTCATTCTCCAAACATCCATGCGGTTTCTGCATTGGGCTATTTGCAGCCAGAGGGGGATGTGATTTATTTATCGGCTCCGATGTCTCCTGAGGGGGCGGGTAGCCGGGTTGCTAAACTGCTAGTTGAAGAGGGGGATACGGTTGAAGCAGGGCAAATTGTGGCAGTTCTGGACAATGCTGAGGCTTTACAAGCGGCTTTAATGCAGGCTGAGCAAGAGGTTGCAGTGGCTCAAGCGAATTTAGCCAGCGTGAGAGCAGGGGCACAAACCGGAGAACTGAATGCTCAATCTGCGGCGATCGCTCAGCTAGAAGCCGAATTGCAAGGGCAGTTGGCGGCACAAAGTCAGGTGATCACTCGGCTGGAAGCAGCATTAAACAACGCCCGAACGGAGTACCGACGGTATGAAGATCTCTTTGAAGAAGGTGCCATTGCAGAATCTCAACTAGACAGCCAAGAACTGAACCTGATTACCGTCCAAGAACAACTGAATGAGGCTGCCGTCCACCGAAACCGAATTGAGATGACCATTCAAGAACAAATCCGCTCTGCTGAAGCAACGCTGAACCAAATTGCAGAAGTTCGTCCAACTGATTTACAACTGGCCCAAGCAGAAGTCGATCGCGCTTTAGCTCACGTCACAAAAGCTCAAGCAGAATTAGACCTTGCCTATGTTCGTTCTCCTGTGGCAGGGCGCGTGTTGTCAGTCTATACTCAAACTGGAGAAGTGGTGAGCGATCGGGGAGTTGTGGCACTAGGACAAACCCATCAAATGAACGTGATTGCTGAAGTGTATGAACTGGACATCAACAATGTGCAAGTTGGACAAAGAGCCACCATGACAAGCCACGCTTTCTCCGGAGAATTACATGGAACAGTGACAAGAACTGGATTACAAATTAACCCGCAAAATATTCTGAGTACTGACCCAGCCGCAGATGTCGATCGGCGCATTGTAGAAGTTAAAATTCGCTTAGATCCAGATGATAGTCAGAGAGTTTCATCGCTCACTAACTTACAAGTGAATGTCCTGATCGATCGATCATTCTGACACAGTTTTTACCATCTTTTAACCGATACACGGAGAGGAAGGATGCGTCACATCCCTCTAGCCTGGTTGCAACTCAGCCGTGAAAAAATTCGCCTGATGATTGCCTTAGCTGGCATTGCCTTTGCCGTAATTTTGATGTTTATGCAGCTTGGCTTCCAGGCAGCCCTATACAATAGCGCAGTCCGGTTTCACCAAAATTTGCAGGGTGATCTCATTCTGATTAGTGCCCGTTCTAAGGCTCTAAGTTTCATGGAACCGTTTTCCTGGCGGCGATTGTATCAGGTATTGGGAGTGAATGGGGTAGTTGCGGTGAGTCCGGTTTATGTTGGGTTTGCAGATTGGAAAAATCCACAGGATGGCAGCTTTCGCACGATTTATGTTTATGGGTTTCAGCCCTATGGTTCTGCTTTTCAACTACCAGAAGTGTCGCAAAATTTAGACAAGCTAAAACTTAATGAGACTATTTTGTTCGATCGCGCTTCCCGTTCTGAATATGGCCCGATCGCTGACACGTTCCAGCAGGAAAAAGTAGTCTTAACTGAACTAGGTGGCAAACGAATTAACGTCGTGGGCTTATTTACTTTGGGGCCATCCTTCGGAGCTGACGGCAATATCATTACCAGCGACTCAAACTTTCTACGGTTATTCAGCAACCGAAGATCAGGAGAAATTAATATTGGACTCATCCAGCTTCAGCCTGATGTCGATCGGCAAACCGTTTTGAATACAGTAAAAGCAATTCTGCCTCCGGATGTAAGAGTTTTAACCCATCAAGGGTTTGTACAATTTGAAAAAAACTATTGGCAGACGAGTACGGCGATCGGCTTTATTTTTACGTTGGGGGTAAGTATGGGATTCATTGTTGGAACGGTCATTGTCTATCAAATTCTCTACAGTGATGTTTCAACTCACCTGTCAGAATATGCCACATTAAAGGCAATGGGATACAAAAACCAATACCTCTTATCGATCGTCTTTCAAGAAGCGGTGATACTAGCAGTATTAGGTTATATTCCTGGATTTGCCCTCTCGTTGGGACTGTATGATTTAACTAAAAATGCAACTTTTTTGCCGCTAGAAATGGCATTCGATCGCGCATTCTTGGTTTTTTTATTAACTGTATTAATGTGTTCTATTTCTGGTGTGATTGCCATGCGTAAACTCAATCAGGCTGATCCAGCAGATATTTTTTAATCTTAGTTACTCACTTAAAAAATTACACCTTAAATACCAATGGATCAGCCGATCGTCACCGTTAAAAACTTAAATCATTATTTTGGGCATGGACAATTGTGCAGGCAAATTTTATCGAATATTAATTTAGAAATTCGATCGGGTGAAATTGTAATTTTATCTGGGCCATCGGGTTCTGGAAAAACAACGTTGTTGACCTTAATTGGCGGATTGCGATCGGTTCATGCAGGCAGCCTTCAAGTGTTTGGGCAAGAATTACGAGGCGCGAGTGAATCCCAATTAGTAACCATCCGTCGCCATATTGGCTACATTTTTCAAGCTCACAATTTGCTTCACTCTTTAACTGCCCTGCAAAATGTTCAGATGTCCGTTCAGCTTCATCAGTCTGTCTCCTGTGCCGATGCTCAACGGCAATCAGAAGCTGCGTTAAAAGCGGTGGGGCTGGGCGATCGACTGTACGATTATCCAGACAATCTCTCTGGTGGACAAAAACAGCGTGTTGCAATTGCAAGGGCCCTTGTGTGCCACCCTAAGCTCGTCCTGGCAGATGAACCGACCGCAGCACTGGATAGCAAATCGGGGCGAGACGTTGTTAACCTGATGCAGCAATTGGTCAAACAACAAGGATGTGGCGTTTTGATGGTGACGCATGATCATCGGATTTTGGACACCGCCGATCGCATTGTGCAAATGGAAGATGGGCAGCTTGTCAACGCCGATCAAGTGAATCACAATCATCACAATGGACATCCTCTTGCCGCAAGCTCAGCAAAATTGAATCATTTTAATCATGAACGAATATAATTCCTGGATTAAATGCCCTATGCATCCCGTTAAGTCATTACCATTTACGAGTTTTCGTTTAACTCGATCGCCAGTACAGCCATAAATATAGTGGGCATTAATGTGCCAATCCACGGATTGTAGTGTGCAGTTTGTAATAGAAAGTAATACGCATTCATCCCACTCACAAAGATTAAGAAGATGAGCCCCATGGGACTAACTAAAAATTCTATGAATTCCAGAACTGTAAGCAGAACTTGCATGAGTTGAATAGCTGACATATGAATTTTTTAAGCCTTGACTTTTAGAAAACCCAACAAATTATGTAGAAAAGATTGACTGACATGAGTGACCGATTTTTGAGCAGACATTAGCTCAACTGAATCAGTTTCACCATCAGGTCTTGGAACTTCCGCAACTAAAGGCATTTCCTCAGCGATGCCTGATACAATTAGGCGGAAAGCAACCTGTTGCACTTGTTCAATCGGCAATTGTAGCTGTTTAGCAATTACATCTAACGCCACCGAACCATTTACAAACTCCCACACTTGCCACTCTGTTTGGTTCAATTTTTGTTGAGGTTTGCCATCAATAACACTGACCAAAGCAGAGGTTGGTTCGGGGAGCTTATCAGCCAATGCAGACCAATCTTTTAAGGCTCTCAGTCCTGCTAAGGTTACTTCGGTTGCAGGTGCGCTCAAACCAGTCATTTCAGCCGATGGAAGCGGGGCTTTTGGGTCAAACTGAAACCAGCCATCTTTAAGCATGAATAACGCACACACTTGCTGCATGACTTGGGCATAAAACAGAAGCTTTAGCTGTTCTGCATTTAAAACACCTTGAGACTTAAGACACAACCCGATCGCCGTATTGATTGCACAAGACTGAGCAAGCCGCGATGCTGCTCGATCGCCCAACCAACCCCGTTTGCTAATCATCCGCAATAAACCTTCCTGATCAAGGCGACTGCTGGCTGCCACAATTCGTCCCTGATTAAACCAAATGTGATGATTACGCTGTTGTCCAGAATCGGTGTCAGTCAGCGTGCAAATTGTGAGTAATCCAACTTTATTGCCTTGCTCTAAAAACTGAAAAAGTTCTGCCAAAGAGAACTCTGCCAAATAACCAGTGACAGCCATTTTTCTCCTTACTTTGGGTAAAATGCATGACTTACTATCGCAGTGCGCAGAATGCTTAGGACAAGTTCTCTGCCATTAAGCTCATCCATTAGGGATTGCCGCAAACTCGATCGTCCTAACTTTTCCATCTGTTGCCATAAATTAATTTAGATCCTTGAAACTTAAACTCAATTAGGGCTTAACCATCTAAACAAGACATTCCTGAGAAGAGTGTTCAATTAATTTGATAATTGTTTGTGCAACTGAAGTCGTTTGAGTTGGATTAACATTAACGATCGGAGGGCATTCAAACGGATTAGGATACCCCAAAGCCAAACCAATATTGGCAGCTTCCCAAGCATTCGGGCAGTCTACATGGGTTAAACCAATTATCATTGGAGCTTGAGAGCGTTGTTCCATGAAGGTAAGAATACGACGAGCAGCACGAAATTCACCGGGACGATGAGCCGCAACCAAAAGAATGTAAGCATGAGCTTTGCGGATGAGAATGTCCCACATGAAGTCAAAGCGAGACTGTCCGGGTGTGCCATAAAGGTGCAGTGCCATCTCTGAACCAAATTGCAATCTGCCAAAGTCAAATGCAACGGTTGTTTTCGTTTTTAGCAATGAAGTTTCGTCCGTTGCTCGTCGATCGGTATCAACAACTTCAATTTCACTCACTGAACGAATGAAGGTGGATTTTCCGGCTCCAACGGGCCCAGTTACCACCAAACGCATAATTTCCATTAAACCTGACTCAGTAAAAGGAATAGAGTTGGAATTGTTTAGGTTAGAAAATGGGAGAAAAGTGATTGAGAGAAGATAAGAGTATTTACAATTTTGAAATGAATATTGCAACCCGTAGAAAATGCACAACAGAAGACTTAAAACATGTGAAATGCTCTTTGGAGGAATTCTAACGAGATGAAAGGATGATTGAAAAGAAACGATAAATCTTACTGTATCGCTAAGATGAAATTTTTCAAGCATCCTCCATCTCATCAAGCTAAAATGAGCTTCAATTCAGATAAAGCACGCTTGATTTCAAGCATGAGCAAACCCTGTTTAGCAGACTGATTCGCCAAAACCAGAAAGACTGCATCTTCACCACAGCTTGTCAGAATGCCATAGCCTTTGTCCCCCTCTACAAAAATTCGATCGATGCTCCCTCTAGCAAGCTCACCTCCGATCCGTTCGCCCAATGAAAGCATTGCCGCAGACATTGCCGATACCCGTTCTTCATCCATCCCTCCCGGAATGATAGCAGCCAAGGGCAACCCATCTGGAGTCACTAATGCGGCTCCCTGAACATCATTGGTAGAGGTGACAAAATTTTGTAGAATGCTGCTGAGTTTTTCAGTGCTAATTGCCATGACGTTTTCCTTGTCAAAAGTAGTAGAAGTGAATTGTTGATTACCGTTCTTATTGCTGTTTGCAAAGAATGGTTGAAGCGATCGTAGTCTTTTGCTTAGATACATGAAGTAGTGCATCCACAGCCAAATCACATAAAGCATGGGTTACATCAGCATTGGCTCGACTAGTTGCGATCGCAAAAATTGCAGTAAGCCTTTCTTCAAGCGTTTCTTCAACTCCAACAACAAACGCCTGAAAGCAGGAAGTTTGATAAAAAGCATACGGCGATGGGGAATTTTGGTTGCAAAGAGATGCCAGCGACGAGATCGACATACTGACCTACATTGCTCCTGCACCCGTTGTGATCAGCCGTTTGAATAAGCCCTCTGTCCACCCCGTTTCTCTCAAGACGGCTGCCGAGGAAACTTCGATGTAAGCCTGCTCAATAAACGCTAAATCAATCATGCAAATCTTGCTGAGGGCATCCCGCAGTGCTTCAGGCTGACCTTCTGCCTGCAAACGCTTGCTTGCTTCCTGAACAACCGCCGCCATGGCTGGAACAACATGCTGGGGGCCAATGCCAATCCGCACATGAATTAAACCAATCCTCCAGCGACGATCGGCATAATCATTCCCCCAGTTGTCCATGCCTGTAAACATTTCCTCAAACCACTGGACAAAAGTTTCCCGTAAGCGATGAATGCGACCTTCAGAACCATTCAAAATAGCACTCATTTCTGCATCACGACCCAAAAAAGCATAGAAATGATCTGCCATGTCTGGGGCAATGTTTGCACCCCAATCCGCCCTAGATTGCAGCAAAGCTTTATCTTCAGTAGTAAAGCTAATTCGAGTTGCCATTGTAGACATAAATGAGTGCGGCTCTAATGCCATGAGTAGGCTCCTTTCAAAATAATTTCCTGATTGATGCTCCCTTTATAACAATCCAATCTTGTCAATCCCCATAGGGATAATACGTATTTATATAAACGAGAAAACCTTAACTAATAAAACTCAAAACCTATAATCGATCGCGTCTCAAAAACTTCAAACTACAACAGCTCGAATATCAATCTACAATAAACTCAATACAGCTTAATATAAATATCTCACCTCAAAAGCCCTTTACCGAGGGAACTTCAAGTTCCTCTAGTGCTTTGAGTTTAACAATAAATTATTTGTTTAAGTATTTTCGTTAAGTGGTTAAATGTAATGAAAAATAGACTGTTTAGAAAAAATCAAGTCTTTTGTTTGGATTGAAAAAAAGCCAGAGAAATTGGGAAGTCTTTAAAATTTAAAGGCATAAGGCAAAGCGATGCTCTATGCGATTATCTCGGTAACAATCATTGGTGGAAGTACTGATTGATCCGTACATAAAACAATACCCATTTAGTCTTTAAGAAATTAGAGGAATTGGGTAAGTATGGAAGGTATTGAAAAGACAAACCCCACAACACCTCTGAAAAAGAAGGAGAATTAAAAATCGATCGATTTAATTGGGCAATAGAAGGTAAACGTTGTCCACCCAGCTTGGCTGGTGACATGAATTTTGCCTTGCAGTTGTTCAACCAATTTTTCAGCTAAAGCCAGTCCTAAACCTGTGCCTCCCTGCTTCCAGGGATCAGCATTGGGAACGCGGTAAAACTTCTTAAAAATGTGAGGCAGTTCTTGGATAGGGATTTCAGCTTGATTGCATACCTTAAATTCGATCGTTTCTGAAGCGGGCAAATACTCCGCATGAAACTGAATACGCCCCTGAGTGGGAGTATATTTGCAAGCATTGTTCAGCAACTCTACGAGGACACGCGCCAACCGATCGCGTTGAACGATGATGCTTGGCAGGTCTGGGGCGATCGAAATTTCCAACTGCTGCTTCTGCTTCTGGGTGCGGCTTTGAAACGGTTCAATCAGAGTGGGCAGCCAAGCTTGTAAATTGACAGATTCACTAACAGTAGCGGAATGGGGAGAAGTTTCTAATTTTTGTAAATCCAGTAAGTCATTAATCAGGGCAATCTCACGATCGCACTCGATCTGCAAAATCTCCAAATAGCGAAGTTTACGCTCCTCTTCAGAGGCAACCTTCAGCATTTGGATAGCCATTTTCATATTCGTGACGGGGGTTCGTAGTTCATGGGAAACGGTACTGAGAAAATCATCTTTTAAGCGGTGCAAATTTTCCAGAACTTCAATTTGGGCCTTGCTTTGTTGGAGTGCGGCTTCAGCCCATTTCCGGTCACTCCGCTCTTGCGACAGTTGCAAAACTGACCGAACTGCCATTGGCAACCGAGAAAGGTGCTGATTGGACTTAAGAATGTAATCGTCCAGCCCTGTTTTCATTGCTTCAACCGCAATTTCTTCATTACCACTATTGGTAAACATAATGACTGGACAATCTGGACAGCGAGACTTAATTTCTTTGAAAACGGTAATGCCATCACTCCAACCTAGTCGATAGTCCGTAATTACCAGATCAAAATTTCCTTCAGCAATGGCTCGATAAAAGTCCGCCGCTTCTCCAGCTTGCTCAACCCACAGATCCTGAAACTCACGCTGTAATGCACGGACAGCTAGAAGACGATCGCTGGGGCTATCGTCAATCAGAAGCAAGCGTAACATCTGGCGATTCCCAAAAAATTATAGACTTTGCCACATCACTACAATGGAACAGAGCTTATGAAAAGCTTCTGAACCCTCATCATGGATCAGTCCTGGGCAGAGTTCATCTGTCTGAAGAGGAAACAGAGGAACGAATCTGCTCAGCAATTGCTGCAACAAGCTCGATCGGATCAACAGGTTTAGATAAGTGTGCCTTAAATCCGGCTGCTAATGCCTGTTTTTGATTGACTTCGCCTGCATAAGCAGTCAGAGCAATGGACAGGAGCGGCTTATTTGATGGAGAGAGTAAAGCTTGAAGCTGCTGAATGAGGGCATATCCATCCATTTCCGGCATTCCAATATCACTCACCAAAACATCTGGATGCAATTGCAAAAACGCCGTTAAAGCCTCCCGTGCTGAGGTGACAGCCGTAACAGTTGCTCCTGCACTTTCTAAAATAAAACTTAAAATTTCTAGGTTATCTCTTTCATCATCTACGACTAATACCTTTACGCCTTGTAAATTGGCAACACTCTCCACCGAGATCGGCACTCCAATGATTTCAGAGTTTGCAGTCAACAGGGGAAGCATTATCGTGAAGGTTGCCCCTTTCCCCACTCCTGGGCTTTCTGCTCGAACGCTTCCTCCATGCATTTCGGTTAGATGACTGGCGATCGCCAACCCTAACCCAAGCCCACCAAAGTTGCGAGTTGTGGAACTATCTGCCTGCCGGAAATATTCAAACACATAAGGTAAGAATTCAGGAGCGATTCCTTTTCCGGTATCTTTTACAGTAATTCGAGCATACAAATCAACGTAATTTAGGCTAACCTCAACTTTGCCGCCCTCTGGAGTAAATTTGATGGCGTTAGAAAGAATATTCCAAATGATTTGCTGTAGGCGAGCCGAATCGCCAGAAACAAACCGACCTCGCGGTTCTAAGTGGGTTTCAAGCTGAATGCGCTTGGCTTCGGCAGCTAAACGCACTGTTTCCAGAGCGGCTCCAATAATTTGCACCAAATCAACCGGGATCATGTTGAAACTGAGCTTGCCCCGCAAAATCCGAGAGATATCCAGCAAGTCTTCAATCAGTTGAGTTTGGAGTTCGGCATTACGCTCAATGGTTTCCAAAGCATAGCTGACTCTGGCAGCATCCAGATTGCCTCGACGAAGCAGTTTTACCCAGCCCAAAATGGGGTTGAGCGGGGTGCGAAGTTCGTGGGAAAGCACTGCCAGGAATTCGTCTTTGAGTTGATTCGCTTTTTCCAGTTCTTGGGTCTGGCGGCGAAACCGTTCTTCCGAAAGTTTGAGTTGCTCTTGGGCGTTTTCATAATCTTGTCGGAGCCGTTCTTTGTTGAGGCTTTCCTGTACTGCAATCGTCAAACGGTGCAAAGGTTTGCCTTTCAGCACATAGTCACTCAAACCCTGCTTCATTCCCTCCACCGCAATTTCCTCAGAGCCGCTATTTGTAAACATAATCACTGGACAGTTGGGATAGCGAGATTTGATGCTTTGCAAGATGGTCAGCCCATTATTCCAACGCAATTGGTAGTCCAGAATCACCAAATCAAATTCGCCAGCTTCTAGGGTTGGTTCAAAATCGCTGGCTTGGCAAACTTCTTGGATTTGTACATCTGAAATTGTTCTTCTCAATTCACGAATTGCCAATAGCCGATCGGCCTGGCTGTCATCAATTAGCAGAATCCGGAGCATATTAATTTAACAATGGGAAGCTAAACGATCGACTAGCTTATTGAACCATTGCGCTAAAAATTTTGTGAGTGCTGAAAGTCCAAAAAACAGGTCTACCTTAAGGTAGGTCTTAGTTTGGAGGTTTTATTCCTTTAGAGTAATCCTGTCGTTTGAAGGATATTAGCAAGCATACTGGAAGTGAGGGGCTTTAACAGGTAAGAGGTTGCTCCTAAGCCGTAGGCCCGGTCAATTTCAATTTGGTTATTAGAAGTTGACAAAACAACAATGGGCACCTGAATGGAAAGCTGTTGTTGTTGTAGCCATTCCATCACTTCAAAGCCAGTTTTGCGCGGCATTTTCAGATCTAGCAGCAGTAAAGCGGGGAAGGGATGTCGATCGCGGTCATCATAGGCTCCTTGTCCTGCTAAGTAATCGATCGCAGCCTCTCCATGATCTACAATCTGCAAAACGTGGGGAAAACCCAGGGCCCGAAACGCCCGCTGCGTCAACAACACATCTGCCCGGTTGTCTTCTGCCAAAAGGAAAACCCGCCCAGTCACGCCGTTGCCTCCCGCAATTCCACCCAAAACCGGCTCCCTTCACCCAACGCCGACTCTACACCCACACGTCCACCCATTCGTTCAATCCCTTTCCGCACGATCGCCAATCCCACCCCAGTTCCAGGATAAGTTTCAGTGGTGTGCAACCGCTCAAATACTTGAAAGATGCGTTCCTGATGCTCTGGTGCAATACCAATGCCGTTGTCTTCAATCCATAATCTCACCCATCCATCACGGTGTTCTGCCCAAATTTGGATGTGGGGTTGGCGATCGGATGGCCCAAATTTCACTGCATTGGTGAGTAAGTTCAAAATGGATTGGGTCAGCGTAATGTGGTGGCCCATCACGTCTGGTAACGGTTCTTCTACATTAACTTGGACGTTTTTGGCTTGCAGATCGTTTGCAATGTGGGCCAACTCTTCTGCAATAATTTTGGACAGGTTTATCGGTTGAACGGTGATATCTGTACGAGAAAGCCGCCCATAATTCAGCAAGTCTGTCACCAGTTGTTCAGCTTGTTGGGCGGAGTCAGCAATTCCCTGGGCGTATAGTTGGGCGGTGGGGGCAAGCTGGTGGCCGTAGTCTTCTAAAAGGGCTTGGGATAAGCCTCGCATGGCGCGAAGGGGGCCCCGCAGGTCATGGGATGCGGAGTAATTAAAGGTTTCTAAACCGTCGATCGCCTCTTGTAGGGCGGCGGTTCGTTCTACCACTCGCTGTTCAAGTTCTTCAGTATAGCGTTGTAGCTGTTGTCGGAGTTGGGCCTGCTGAATGACAACGGCTAGCTGGTTAGCAACTTCCTGAGCAATTTCGCGGCTTTCCAAATTAAAGGCAAAGGGGCGATCGGCAAATAGGTAGAGATCACCAATCAAATCATTCTCCACCACCAACGCCGCAATTAACACACTCCGCATTCCCTCAATAAACTGATGTTCCAACAGGGGCGGACGTTCTAGCATCATCCCTAAGTCTTCAATGTAGCGAACCGTTTCCCGATGGCGCAGGCTTCCCAACGAGGACAGCGTATCAATGGGTAAAACGGTGCCTGCCGGTTGTGCATCCACTTGCCCTGCCAAAACTTGGGCTTTGTTGGTTTCAAAGTTAAACAGAATCAGCGCAGCTTGCTGATAGGGAATGGCTTGGCTGAGGCGGAACAGAGCCACTTGGGCAATTTCACTAGGAGAAGAAACTGCTAGAATGGCTCGGTCAATTTGCTGGAGGGTTTCCAGTCTTTGGGCCGATCGCCGCAATCGTTCTTCAGTTTGTTTGCGCTGGGTAATGTCTACATTCACTGCAACAGCACTGACAATTTCACCTAACTCATTGCGAATGGGCACAGCCGAATTGAGAATTGTTTTCCTTTGCCGGTCAAAGGTTTCAATATCAATTTCTTCATTTACAACGGTTTCTCCACGCAGCACAGCCCGCGCCAAAGCCCAATCCTCAGCCGCAACGCGCGCTCCCGTTTTTGCCCACCAGCCAATATAATCTCCATATTCCTGAATGCTTCGACTGCGGAAAACCTCCTGCCCCCAAATTGCCCGCATCGATGCATTCAGTTCTAAAAGCTTTCCAGTAGCATCTGCAATGCCTACTCCAACGGGTAAAAGATCCAGTAAAATCTTCAGGCGTTTTCGCTCCAGGTCGCTGGCAGCTTTTTCTTGAGTCAGTAATTCTTCAGCGTGTTTGCGTGCGGTAATGTCAAAGCGAATGGCAAAATACTGAAACGGTTTACCCGATTCGTTTAGCAAGGGAACGATCGTTGTGTCTACCCAATAAGTTACGCCATCCTTCGCCCGGTTTTTGATTTCTCCATGCCAAACTTTGCCCTGGGTGATAGTTGCCCAGAGATGGCGAAAAAATTCTCTGGAATGGTATCCAGAGTTAACTAAACGATGGGTTTGTCCAATGAGTTCAGCTCGGCTAAATTTGGAAATTTTGCAGAATTTTTCATTCACATCGGTAATCACGCCTTCGGTATCTGTAATGACCAAAATTGCTGCTTGATCCAGAGCAAATTTTACGTCTGACAAATCTTTGACCAGTTGTCGTTGAGTTGCTTCTGCCCGAATTCGATCTGTAATATCTCTGGCAATGCCAATGACACCCATAATGTCACCTTCAGCATTGTGATAGGGATCTTTTGTGGTGAGAAAAGTATGCATTTCACCGGCGATCGGCAATTCTTCCTCAAAGGTTTGCGACATTCCCGTTTCCATCACCGTGCGATCGAGCTGCTGTAGAAAATTTGCAACCTCTAATGGCAATAACTCAGTATCCTCTTTGCCAAGAATTTCTTCTTTTGGTTTCTCAAAAATCTGGATTGTCGCAGAGTTCACAAGCTGATACTGCCCCTGGCGATTTTTTGCAAAAACGGCATCTCCCGTCCCTTGAATCACCGTTTGAAGCAATCCATAACTTTCTTGTAGATCCTGTTCACTTTGCTTTTGCTGAGTCATATCTCGAATCACAACAGAGAAGCCGCGCGATCGATTCTCTGCACTGTGAAGGGCTGTGATCAAAACATCTGCCCAAAACAAATGGCCATCCTTCCCCCTGAGCCATCCTGTACCCCCGCAGCTTCCTTCTGTTACAGCACACTGTAAGTCACGAGCAGGCTTATCTTGAGCAATGTCAGCTTCCAAATAAAACAGCGAGAAATGCCGCCCCAGTGCCTCCGCTGCCCCGTAGCCTCCAATCAACTCTGCACCGCTATTCCAACTGGTAATATAGCCATCTGCATCTAAACCAAAAATGGCATAATCTTTCACACTCTCAACCAGAAAACGGTACTGCTCCTCGCTGTCTTTCAGCGTCAAGGCAAACTGTTCAGCTCGTTGCTTGGCATTCCGCAAAGCTTCACTCAATCCACTAATGCAGATTCCTTCGATAACGAAGATGATAATTCTCGTCCAGTTCGCAATATCTAAAACACTCAGGCTGAGTTGCGGTTGCACAAAGAAATAAGTGCCAAAGATGGTACATAGTGCGGTTGCCAACAACCCCGGACGCACCCCTCCATACCAAGCACTAAACAACACAGGCAAAATAAAAACCAAAAGCGGAGCATTTCCATTGAGCAAAGGCGTTAACGAAAATCGCAGCAATAGAGTCAGTACACTGATGATGACTGCAACGCCATATCCAGATAGAAAAATCCGCATTCCCAACCCCACTATTGCCTAAATAAACCCAGCAACCTCAACCATTCCCATCCACCCATCCGTTGCCAACCCCACTATTGCCTAAATAAACTCAACAACCTCAACCATTCCCATCCACCCATCCGTTGCCAACACTATCTTTTACAGTTTTACTGTAATATTTCAAGGATAAACTCCTGCCTAAGGTATGAGGTGAACGCTCCATTCGCGAGGAACAATAGAGGCAAGCCCTGCTAACCTCGATCGTTTCTCCACGTTTTCCCTGTGTCTCCTTTACATGCTTGTTCCAAACCGGACTCCCATCCTTCCCGTATCCTCGTCGTAGATGACTTGAGCGATAATCTGTTTCTGCTGCAAACCGTTTTAGAAGCAGAAGGATACGAGGTGGATACTGCAAACAACGGCAGTTTAGCCTTATCTAAGGTTGAAGATTCACCACCCGACTTAATACTGCTAGACGTGATGATGCCAGACATGAATGGATATGAAGTCACTCAGCAGATTCGCCAAAACGAAAACGTACCGTTTATTCCCATTTTGCTTGTCACCGCCCATGGTGAGGCGGATGCTGTACAAGGATTGGCATTGGGAGCGAATGATTTTATTCGCAAACCGATCGAATTTGATAAGCTTTTGGCACGAATCAGAGCGTTTTTAGGATTTTGTTGAAATTTTTTGAAAAGGGAACGATTTCTATTCCCCTTCTCTAAATTTTTCTCTAAAAAGTAGGGTGGACAATGCCCACCCTACCCGTTTCTATTTGTTAGCCGCTACCAATCATTTCAACCTTTGCCATTTGTTTCAGTTTTTGCCACTTCCAGCAGCATTTTCAACACTGAATCAGGGTTGAGGCTAATCGAATCAATCCCCAACTCCACTAGGAAGGCAGCAAAATCAGGATAGTCGCTGGGAGCCTGTCCACAGATGCCCACCTTGCGGTTAAACTGCTTGGCGGTTTGAATCACCTTACGGATTTTGCGCTTCACCGCTTCGTTGCGCTCATCGAATAAATGGGCCACCAGTGCCGAGTCTCGATCGATCCCCAAGGTCAACTGCGTCAGGTCATTGGAGCCGATGGAAAATCCATCAAAGATTTGAGCAAATTCGTCTACCAGTTCCACATTGCTGGGCAGTTCACACATGACATAGACCTGTAAGCCATTTTCGCCTTGCTTCAGCCCATGTTTTTCCATCTCTGCCAACACTCTCCGCCCTTCTTCAGGGGTACGGCAGAAAGGAATCATCGGAATCAGGTTGGTTAAACCCATCTCCTCCCGAACCCGCCGATGGGCCTCGCACTCCAAGCCAAACGCTTCAGCATACTTCGGGTCATAGTATCGAGAAGCCCCCCGCCAGCCCAGCATCGGGTTTTCCTCTTCCGGTTCAAACTGTCTGCCGCCCAGCAAATTGGCGTATTCATTACTCTTGAGGTCAGACATACGGACAATGACGGGGTTGGGGTAGAACGCAGCGGCGATCGTAGCAATTCCGCGAGCCAGCTTGTCTACAAAGTAGTCGGGCTTGTGGTCGTACTGGTCGGTGAGGTTGTGAATATCCCATTTGGCGGCTTTGTCTTTGAGGTCATCAAAGTTCAGCAGGGCCAAGGGATGCACCTTAATATGATTGGCAATGATAAACTCCGATCGCGCCAGACCAACTCCCTCAGAAGGAATGTAAGACAGTTTGAACGCCTCCTGCGGGTTGCCAATATTCATCAAAATTTTGGTGCGGGTTTGCGGTAGGCTGTCTAGCTCCACTTCGTTAACCTCAAAGGGTAGCAGCCCCGTATAGACTTGCCCCTCTTCCCCTTCCGCGCAGGATACTGTAATTTCCTGTCCGTCCTTCAGGTCTTCCAATGCAGGGCCACAACCAACGATCGCCGGAATGCCTAGCTCACGGGCGATGATGGCAGCGTGGCAGGTACGCCCTCCGTGCTTTGTCACCACCGCACTGGCTTTTTTCATGATCGGTTCCCAGTCAGGGTCAGTTTTATCAGTGATCAACACTTCCCCTTTATGGAACTGATCCAAAGCTTCCACATCGTTGATGATCCGCACCTTGCCCTGCCCAATCAAATCACCAACGGCCCGACCCGTCGCCAGGATTTCGCTTTTCTCTTTCAGCCGGTAATGGCGCAGAGTGTTGCTGGACTTGCGAGACTGCACCGTTTCTGGGCGAGCCTGCACAATGAACAGTTCCCCCGTTGCCCCATCCTTAGCCCATTCAATGTCCATTGGGCTGTAGGAGCCATGCACTTCAGAATAATGGTCTTCAATAATGCAGGCCCACCGCGCCAAGGTGAGAATTTCCTCATCCTCTAGGGCAAACTTCTGCCGATCGCGATTAGGCACAGGCACGTTTTTGGTTAACTTACCGCCACCCTCGTCGTAGATCATCTTGATCTCTTTACTGCCCAACCGCTTGTCCAGAATTGGTTTAAACCCTTGCTTTAGCGTTGGCTTAAACACCAAATACTCATCTGGGGTCACTGCCCCCTGCACGACGTTTTCCCCTAGCCCGTAGGCCGCTGTAATCAATGCGGCATTCTTAAATCCGGTTTCTGTATCGATCGAGAACATTACCCCGGAGGTGGCTAAGTCCGATCGCACCATTTTTTGCACACCAACAGACAGAGCCACATCAAAGTGATCAAAGTTTTTTATGGCTCGGTAGGAGATGGCCCGATCGGTGAACAAAGAGGCAAAACAACGGTGACAGGCTTCCAGCACGGGCTTGATGCCATAGACATTTAGATAAGTCTCTTGCTGTCCGGCAAAGCTGGCATCGGGCAAGTCTTCTGCTGTTGCACTCGATCGCACCGCCACATCCACGCCGCAGTTGTAATCCCGGTAGGCTTGCAGTTCCGAACCTTCCAGCCGATTGCAAATGTCATCATCTCCGGCTCCATACCGCTCACACATGCGAGTATAGGCATCAATAATGGCAGTTTCCAGCTCTGGCGGAAACGGCGTATGCAAAATCATGGCGCGGGCTTGCCGTCCTCGTTCCTGAAGGTTGCTGAGATTTTCAACATCCAGGTCTGAAAATAACTCCCGTAGGCGATCGTCTAGTCCTGCCCGTTGCATGAAGTAGCGAAAGGCATAGGCAGTCGTGGCAAAGCCAGAAGGAACGTTTACGCCTTGGGCAGCCAGTTGGCGAATCAGTTCTCCCAAGGAAGCATTTTTGCCGCCGACCAGTGGAATATCATGAATACCCACCTCCTCATACCAGAGAATTAATGCCTTTTCTCTATCATCTTGGTTAAGAGAGTTATCTTTAGACTGGTTCACAGTGTACATGGAAGCTACTCCTAAAAAACTCCTACGAGCTGAGTGATGCGTTAAAAAAAGATGCAATCGAATTCAATCAAAAAGCTTAGAAAAACAAAGACACTTGCCAGGTAAATCTGGGTTGTAAATTAATCAAAAGCAATGCTGTAAATCAGGCTGAAATGGGTAAAGCGATCGGCAAAGAACCGATCATTTGAACAGTAGGTAAAGCCAGTGTCTAAAGTCTAGACGATCGCATTGAAAACAACCGAGAATGAAAGCAAAAATGCGTTGATGGGGTTAATTTGAACAGGATTGAGCCAACTTAAACGAGCTTAGGAATGCGGATTTAACAACCTGGAAAATTATGTTTGTACGGATTGGGCAGTGCCAAACCCCTACCTTTGGAAATCAAGATTTTATTAAATTCGCATTCTTTAGTGATTGAGCCAAAAAATGGATTCTTTGAACGTTCTGTCTACAGTTCGTAATGTTAAAAAATATGTCGTCAATTCAGGTTCGTTCCTTCTATTATACGAAGTGAGATTAAGCAAAAGCTTGACTTTGAAGTTTTGTGGCAACAGTTTCGGAAATTGCCAGACAAACAGCCAGGAAATTGAGTTTATGCAACCCATAACCATCTTATAAAATACGTACAGTCGTACTCGCAATACTTCCCCCATTTGGTTGATTCAGGGGTTAACATTCGATCACATTTACCGCTAACCCCCCCAGCGATGTTTCTTTATATTTCGTATGCATATCGGCTCCGGTGGTTCGCATGGTTTTAATGACCTGATCCAGCGAGACAAAATGCTGTCCGTCTCCCTGAAGGGCGATCCGAGCGGCATTAATCGCTTTTACGGCTCCCATTGCGTTGCGTTCAATGCAGGGAATTTGTACCAGTCCGGCGATCGGGTCGCAGGTTAACCCCAGGTGGTGTTCCATGCCAATTTCCGCTGCGTTTTCCACCTGTTGGGGCGTTCCTCCTAAGACCTCTGTTAGCCCTCCTGCCGCCATGGAACAGGCCACGCCCACTTCCCCCTGGCAGCCTACATCTGCCCCCGAAATGGAAGCATTTTCCTTATACAAAATGCCGATCGCCCCGGCCGTTAGCAAAAAATCAACAATGCGATCGTCCGTTGCCCCTTGGCAAAAGCGCGTGTAGTAGTGCAATACTGCCGGAATAATCCCTGCTGCTCCGTTGGTGGGAGCCGTCACCACCCGGCCGCCCGATGCATTCTCTTCATTGACAGCAATGGCAAATAAATTTACCCAATCCATTAACTGCAAGGGGTCAAGTGATGTAGGGGCGGCAGCAGTCAGATGGCGATATAGCTCAAGGGCACGACGTTTCACATTTAGTCCACCGGGTAGAACACCATCATGCTGGCAGCCATTCTGAACACATTGTTGCATCACGTTCCAAATATGGAGCAGTTTATGTTTGATTTCTGGTTCCGGCTGCCAGGTCGTCTCGTTCGACAGCATGATCTGACTGATCCGCAAATTGTGTTTTTGACATTGTGCAAGTAAGTCAGCAGCAGAATGGAAGGGATAGGGCAATGTTGTGTCTTGTTCAGGTAATGATTTATTCCTATTGGCTTGATCAATCTCTGCCTCACGCAGGATGAAACCGCCGCCAATGGAATAGTAGGTATCGATAAAAACCTTTTCATTGGGCGGGTTGTAAGCAGTAAACCGCATCCCATTCGGATGAAACGGCAACGCCTTGAAGTGAAACTGAAGATGCTCTGCTTCGTTGAAGTCGATCGCCCGTTTGCCCAACAGCTTCAACTGGTGATCCGTCCGAATCCGATCAAGGGTTGGAGCAATGACATCAGGGTTCACTTGATCGGGGGCATTGCCTTCTAAACCCAGAAAAATGGCGATGTCTGTGCCGTGTCCAATTCCGGTGGCCCCCAATGAACCGAACAACTCCACCTGCACCGATTGAATTAAATTCAATAAACCGCGTTGCTCCAAGTCGATCGCAAACTGCAAGGCAGCTTTCATTGGGCCAACGGTATGAGAACTAGAAGGGCCAATGCCAATCTTAAAGAGATCGAAAACGCTGATTGCCATAGCTGCAAGGTTGGAGCAATTTGGAGCGAAAACCGAATCAAATTGCAGGGTAACTCCATACTAAAAAATTGCACTGCCAGGAACACTACAATTGGGAACGAAATGCAATGAAACGCAATGAAACTTATAGGGAGTGGGGTAGAGGCGAATTGCAATGCGCCCGTACAAGGAGTGAGGAGTGGGGGAGCATCCCATTGATGCGAATGGATCGATCGCCGTAGCGCAGACATCTTGCCTGCCGGTAAGATGCAAATGCAATGGGGATACCCTTCCAATGGATCGATCGCCGTAGCACAAGCATCTTACCGGCTCGAATTCTTTTCCCTTAATTGGTGAGCTTCCAAATTGTGCTGGACAGCAAATTCGTTGTGATGTGCGCCAGGATGGGAACCAGCAAATTTCCAGTGAAGATTGCACTTAGCCCCAAGACGGCACCGATCGTCGTTGCCCAAATCACGTATGACCAATTTTTGCTACCGCTAAAGTGCAGCACGCCAAAACACAGGCTAGAAACGACTAAACCAAACCAGGTCAGCCCGATCGCAGGCAACATCACCCCCCGAAACAGCAGTTCTTCACTCATGCCGGGCAGCAACCCCAGCCAAATCACATCAGGTGGGGCCAGCGGTTTCAACACCAGTTCCAGGTAAAAGTCGGCACTTTGACGATAAGCAGCCCACAGCCGATAGACCACCGAACTGGCCAGGGTAATGCCCAGCCC
>PVWD01000177.1 GCA_003003615.1 filamentous cyanobacterium CCP2
AGGCGGATAGCCTCTGTAAGGGGGGGGGAAGGGTCGTCCTCGCTGCATTCCAGGGGGCATTCCGGGAGGCATTCCAGGGGGCATCCCAGGGTTGTATTGCGGTGGGATGAGGTCAGAATCTTCGACTTCATCAGACAGGAAGTGATGCACCTGCTCAACGGGAATGGCAATCTCTTCGATCGTTTCCCCTTGATTGATGCCAATGACTAGTCCGTCAGCTTCCAGGGGGCCACCAGAGTTACCATGGGTGATCGTCCCTTGCTTGAGGGCAAGGCAGGGGGGGGTGGCTAAGCATTCCTGGATTTTGCCGAGCAGAGTAGAATCCCGAATAGTGAGGGGTTGGTTATTGGGAAAGCCGATCGCCCGAACTGGCCTTTGTGCTTCTGGAGAGGTTTCAGCCAGGGTTGCGGCCGGAAGCTTGGCATCGGGGATATAGAGCAATGCCAAATCCATTTCGGGCGATCGCTTGATTACCTCTGAGGAATGCCATTCCCCTTGTCCGCCTAGCTGAATGGGTGGCTCATTTCCCGTATTAAGCACAACGTGGAAGTTTGTAACAACGACAGAGCCTTCATCCGGATCAATCCCTGCCAGGGTAGGGTCAATGGAAACACCAGAGGCGCAAACCTCTGAACCATTCGGCAGTGTGCCCTTCACACAAACCGTTGCATCAGCCACATCAACGGGTTGCTGCTGAGTGGACTGTCGGTTTTGAGCTTGCTCATCAGGAGCGGGAGGACTATACCAACCAGATGGCAGTTCCTCACTGGGCTGAAAGGAAGGACTCGATCGGGAAGACGGACTCTCCGCAGGAGGACGCATCACCGCCTGAATGATGGCAAGCGTCCCAAAACCGAGCAGAAATGTGCCGATTCTGTCCAGCAGTTGGCGAGAGCGGAAGAAAGAAACACGCGGATCTTTCTGCCATTTCGGGCGTTGCTTGGGGCGACGTGGATGAGGATTACTCATAAGCGGCTCTCTTCTACCTGTGTCAACGAAGTGACGCTACAGCAAATTCAGTGTGGAAGTAGATGCGAATACAGTACAAAAATACCAATTAAATGAACTGATTCGAGTATAAGGGATTTTACTAAGCAGGGAAACGGTTCACTCAGCCTATTGAATACTTTAGTAATAAATCTGTTATCGCACAACTTATGGCCGATTGCATCCATTTTGCTGGGCTTCAACTTCAGAAAAATCAGTGATGCAGCCTTAGAGATCAATCACGGGTTATCTAAAAAAGCCCAATGAATCAGACTGGGAAAAGAGTTTGATTCCACTGATGGAAGTTAAGAGAATAAATGGGTTCCGCAGTTCATTCGCAGTCTGAACCTAACTAAACGCTAGAGGAATGGCTAACTTCCATTCCTTGCCCTTGTAGAACAAAAGCTGATAAACATGTAGACCACCATAGCGAAACGAGGCTTCAAAGGATTGCAAGTAGAGATACCACATCCGCAGAAACCGCTCATCGTAAATCGGATCGAGCGATGCAATTTTGGTGCGGTTACTTGTCAGGTTTTGGCTCCACCGCTTCATCGTTTCGGCATAGTGCGGCTTCAGGTTTTCACAATGGGCGATCGTCAGTTTGGCGGCCCAGAGTTCTTGGGTAATTTCATGAAGCTGGGGAGCGTATCCACCTGGAAAAATATATTTATCGACCCAGGCTCCGTTTCGCTCATTGCTCTGAGTAACGATCGTATGCAGCACGCCCACCCCATTCGGCGTTAATAACTCAAATGCTTTCCGCATGAACGTAGCAAAATTCCCTTTGCCCACATGCTCAAACATGCCAATGCTGACAAACTTATCGTACTGTCCTTGAATTTCTCGATAATCGGCAATGATGATTTTGATGCGATCGGACAATCCTTTTTGCTCAATGCGCTCTTGAGCCAGACGCGCCTGGGGTTCACTCAGCGTAATTCCGGTTCCAGAAATGCCGTAATGTTCAGCCGCATAGATGAGCATTCCACCCCAGCCACAACCAATGTCGATCAGGGACTCTCCGGGACGCAATGCCAATTTTCGGCAGGTCAACTCGTATTTTTGAAGCTGCATTTGCTCCAGCGAATCGGACTCTTGGAGCCGATAACCGCAGGAGTAGGTCATGGTGGGGTCAAGAAAATGCTGATAAAACTCATTTCCTAGATCGTAGTGATGCTGCACATTTCTGCGGCTATTTTGAATCAGAATGGGCAAGGTACGCAGGCGTTGGGTAATCACCTTGAGAATCAGTGGGAGGGTAATTTTGTTCCGTGCTTTTGCATAGACATTGCTGCGATAAAATAACCCAATCAACTCAACTAAATTATGATTTGCTTCATCCCACCATCCTTCCATATAGGCTTCACAAAACCCAAGGGTGCCGAACGCCAAAATGCGATCGTAGGTATCAGGATTATGAACGATGAGATGAAGCGGTGAAGAAGTGCCAACTGTCCCAAAGTGAAAGACTTCACCCCTGGGGTTTGTGACCGTTAAATCTCCAGTTTCGATTAAGCTAAAAAGCTGATAGAGATAGCGTTCGCCAGCAGGTAGATGGCTGATGGATTTTTTTACATCTTCGTTTCCAGAACTTTCGCCTCCAGAGTTCAGTGAACTTTGCTCTGGTGTGTCTATTCTCGCCATCTACTCACCCTCTTAATTGGTCACTGACTTCAGCTAATTTGATTGCGTGACACTTGCCGTTTTGACTTCTGTTGCCAACCCTAGTTTTTCTAAAAATCGAATGGTTAACCATACTAAGTCAACTTCCCACCAGTGCCGCCCAAACTGAGCCGAGAATTGAAAGGCATGGTGATTATTATGCCACCCTTCACCAAAGGTTAATAATGCCACCCACCAACAATTGGTTGAGCGATCGTTGACTTCAAAACTGCGGTAGCCCAGTAGATGACAGGCACTATTTACAAAACAAGTGGAGTGGAAGCCGACAAACAAGCGCACAAAAATGCCCCAAACAACAAACGGCATTCCACCTAGCGCGTAAAGCAGAACTGCCAGCACAATTTGCAGGGCAATGTAATGCTGATGGCAAAAGTTGTAAAAAGGATCGTGGTTGATGTCTTTGGTGAAGCGGGGCAGTTCAGCCCTAGCAGGAACCGTATGCATTAACCAAGCAATGTGGCTCCACCAGACTCCCTGAGTTGAATCGTGGGGATCACCAGCGCGATCGGAGTACAAATGATGCATTCGGTGATAGCCAACCCAGCCTTTTACTGCTCCCTGCCCCGCCAACGTGCCGCAGAGAATGAAGAAATACTCTAACACCTTGGGCACTTTGAAACTACGGTGGGTAGCAAGGCGATGAAAGCCCAGAGAAATTCCAAAACCAATGGTGAGGCAATGGAGAAAAACAGCCGCTCCTACGGCCGACCAGCTAAAGTTTGCAGGCAGAAATGCGAGTAGGGCAGCCAAATGGAGTGCGAGAGTAAAAGCAATTACATTCCAACGGGGACGAGGGGCATCGAGACGAATGTCGTTCATGCAGTTACTCCTGCTTCAAAGATGGTCTGCATTGCGGCATTGCCAGATTCAGGGTGCATCGGTTCTATCATACTTGGCTATACAGTCTCATAGTTCAACAGTATTGGAATGCGTTGAAGCTCAATTTACTCTTTGCAGACTCGTTTGTAGCATTTGGAAGGGTCAGTAGGCAAGTGTTTGGCGCATCTTCGGGAAAATGCACTGAACCGTTGCAGAATGAATCACCTACAGCGAAATTATCATTACTGCAACAACAAATAGGAATTGCCTATTTCACAAAACTTCCAGATTTCAATCATAGGAGTCTTCACGCCAATTTCCCCAGCACCCGCTATCCACTTTGCTGACTGGATGCCAGCTCCCCCATGATATATGTTGCCTGCACCGCCCGATCGTCTCCCATGATGATTAGGGAAAAAGTCCGATCGGCCAATTCCTCCAGAGACTTTGGAATGGCATCAGGGTTACGGAACGCCATCAGTGGAGTCGATCGCAAATCCAGTACAACAAAATCTGCTTCTTTGCCAACATCAAAGTTGCCGATGATATTGTCTAGGCACAGAGCTTTCGCACCGCCCAGCGTAGCAAGAAACAGAGCCTTGAATGGAGATAACTTTTGCTGCCGTAATTGCGCGACCTTATAGGCTTCATTGGCAGTTTGGAGGATAGAAAAACTGGTTCCGGCTCCAATATCTGTTCCCAGCCCAACTTTGACCGGATGTTCTGCTGACTTTGCCTGCTCAATTTTGAATAATCCACTGCCCAAAAACAAATTTGAAGTGGGACAAAACGCGATCGCTGCTTTTGTCTCAGACAACCGTTGAAACTCTTGATCCGTCAGATGAATCCCGTGGGCAAAAACCGATCGTTCTTTGACTAAACCCGCTTGATCATACACATCTAGATAACCATTACATTCTGAAAATAGTTCCTTCACCCACGCCACTTCATTCAAATTTTCAGAAATATGAGTGTGTAGATAAACATCAGGATACTCTTGCAATAACTTTTCTGCTAACTGCAATTGCTGGTTCGATGAGGTGGGCGCAAAGCGAGGTGTTACTGCATACAACAAACGTCCTTTTTTATGCCACTTTTCAATGAGTTTTTTTGTGTCTTGGTAGGATGATTCTGCCGTGTCTAAGATGAAGCTCGGAGCATTACGATCCATCATGACTTTTCCTGCAATCATCCGAAGATTGCGGCGATCGGCTTCTTCAAAAAAGGCATCTACCGATTCAGGAAAAACCGCAGCAAAAACAAGGGCCGTTGTTGTGCCATTTTTTAGTAATTCATCTAGAAAAACAGTAGCAACTTCTTTGGCATAGGCTTTATCTTTAAACTTTCTTTCAGCCGGAAAAACATATTTACTTAGCCATTCCAAAAGCTGTTCACCGTAGGCGGCAATCATCTCCGTTTGAGGGAAATGAATATGGGTATCAATGAATCCTGGCATGATGAGCCGACCCGGATAAGCTGTCACAGGAATATCTGCATATTTATCCTGAAGCTGGTCATAGGCTCCCAGCTCTTTAACTTTACCATCTTCCAGAATGAGAAGCCCGTCTGGAATGTAGCGAACGCACTCTGCTTCAGGGACATAAAACGGATCAGCAACAAAGTCTAAAAAAGTGGAACGAAATGCTTTAATCGTTTTTTTGAAAGTTTGAGTCATTTTGAAAAGATTAAGTCAAGCTGAGTAGTGAATCTGTCCGTTGTCCAATTTACGTTTAGGACGATGGAGCAAGTAATCTGAAACATTCTATCTGTATGGGTTTAGCAGTGCCAAACCTCTACCGACGGAAAATAGTTTTTTTCAATTCATATTCCTTAGGATTGTGGATTCAATAACCTATAATCATCCTGCCTTGTTGGCTGGGCGGGCAAGAGCCTACCCCACAAGAATTTCAGGTTATTCAATTTGCCTTCCTCAGTGTAGGCACTTTTCTGACTGGATTATGTATCGCACAAATCAGATAAATTGCCGCTCGATCGTTCAACAGAACGGATGAATTGCTGCTGAATTAAAAACTTTGCTGTACCAAACGGAACCAGATCGATCGCGCAGTCTAGTACACTTCCTGGCTGGCAGTCAATCTTTGCTCCCATTGCAGTTAATTCTGCCATTGGCATCGGTTTCCCTGAATGCATCAACGACAAATGATGATCGGTGAGATAAACGATCGCTGCAATTTCCTGACTGGGTTTTGGCTTAGCAGCTAGCGTCGCATCAAATACAACAAGGTAATAGGCAACATTGGGGTCAGTCATGCTACCACACCCAGTATGGTTGCGTTTTTCCATAATCATGCGGGGACGAATCCCTGCATCCATGAGATAGATTTCCTGAATTGTTTCATTCGCCCGATATAAATAGGTACGCTCAGCACTGTGAAGGCTAGCAATCACATCACCGATTTCTTCAATACTTTCCCGCAACGCACAACTAACGAAGCTTTCACTCGCATTGACTCGCTTTCCGCCCACTCCAAAAAACCGAACGCAGGAAGGCGATCGATCGAACTCGCGTTTGGGAATGGAAAACACATGGTAATCATTCCACTTCAAAAACAAAGCCGTTCCTGCTGGAGTTGTGGGGCTGATTAAATCAGATAATTTAAGTTGCATTGCAAAACGTTAGTTTATTATCCAGACAAAAGCTCTGCTTTTACCTGTAAATTTGTTATGGCATCCAATATGCCACACAAAAGCGGCGGCTAGCTCGTAATTGTGGAAAACTAGCGGCATAATTCAGTCGATGGGCATAGTTTCAATGCAATTTGCGCCTTATCGCCCTCCACCCGCTGTGAACTGCCAATGGAAGGTGAGCTTAACGCCAGAGAACTTGTCCTTAAGCATTCTGCGTACTGCCATCACTTCTGCGATCGGCGGGCTACTCAACCGAAACCTGATCTGCTTTCTGTCCGTCTGTGATTGCTGCATTCAACGGTTCTGAGGCAGGTTCTATTGCTGTTATTGCTGGCTCTAATATGTCTGGCTGGGTAATTTCGATTGCTTCAGCACTCATTCGATCGGCGAAGTTTGCAAACCAATTGCCAATTTCTTGGCGTTGATTGACCAAGTAAACGCTAACCAACGTTAGGGCAACACCAAACCACTGAAGTTCGCTGAGAGTCTCGCCTAACCAGACATTGCTAAACAGTAACGCAAATGCCGGAGTCAAAAAAATCAAAGCACTAATACTCGTGACATTTCCAGTTGCCGCTAGGTAGAAGAACATCCCATAAGTTACGGCTGTACCAAAAACAGTGGCATAGGCTAAACCAGCCCAATCTCCTACTTGCAGATGAGTGATCTGATTCGTTTCAAACATGGTTGAAAGAACGACTAGAGGAATACCGCCTAGAAGCATATGCCATCCAGTTGCAACAAGCGGATCAGCATACTTTTTGACATAGCGCACGATGATTGTTCCGAAAGACATGGAAAGGGCCGCTAACAGCATCAGGAACTCACCACTGTTGAGCAAATCCTGTAATGACAAGGCTGATAGGTCTAATGGCTCCGGAACGAGGGTCAGTTCCGCACCATCATACAAACGATCGGCAAAGGGAAGCGGAATTCCTATATTTTGCAAACCTCCATAGATCCAGGCTCCGGGCAATCCGCAGAAAGAAATCCCCATAACCCCAATCAGCAAACCTAACCAACCCCAACCGCCAATCAAATCGGCAAACAAAAATCGACAAAGCACGGCAACCACCAACGGTTGAGCATCAATTAGCACAGCTCCAATTCCAGCCCCCGTGTTGACTAAGCCAGTGGTCAATAACCCCTGAAACATGGCCCCATCCACTAAGGCAAATAGCGCAATCCAAGCCCAGGCTTGCCAGGTTTTAGGCTGAGGCAGTTTTAGTAAAGCAGCAGCCATTAAAACTAAAATTCCCGCAGGAACGAGTCGGAATGCTGCTAAGAAAAGAGGTGTTGTATTGGGAATGATATACTTCATGACCACCATTGCGGTGGCGAGGAAGAAAAAGGGAGCAATTAGAAAAAAGGGAGATTTAGCAAAGTCTGTTTTTGGCTGTAGCTGCATCGGTTTAATGGTTTCAATAAGCTTGCAGGGACAGAACTTACCGGATAGGTTATCCATCTATCTGGATGTCTGGCTCACGCATGTATGCCTCCTCATCCTAGGAGACGAGTTCACCGCAAAACGCTAATTTCGCTACCGATCGCCCACAACCCATTACCCTCAATTCCTACCCTCACTCTTTAATTCTCACTTGGATAAATCGCCAACTCGTTGTATCCCGTCACTGCATCATATTCGCGCCTAAAGCTCAAGTTTGGCAAAACCCCAATGACGATTTCTGCCGTGGTGTAAATTAAGCATCCCTCTAGCAAATGTCCACCGATCGTCTGTCCAGTTTCATCTGCAATGGCAATGTGGTAATGAGAGCCATGCCGAGACATGACCCCTGTGAGCGAGACAATTTCAAATTGCCCTTTATAGATGCTGGCTTGAGACTGATTCGCCAATCGCAAAACGGCCTTCGTTAAGCTTCCCACGCAGGTTAGGATACAGGCCGCTTCGATCGTCTGTTTACGCACCAAGTGGTCTAACTCGGCTTTAAGGTCTTGTTGGGGGGTCAGACGAAGGGCGATCGTATCCATGCCGAGGTTCCATTTGCTACAGGCTATTTCTATGATGGTGCAATCTTCCTGTAACATCTACCTGGCAGGTCAAGCATCACTTTTAGCTGATTTTTTTTAGCTTATTGCAGCGTGGCAGCCCCAAAAGTCGCATTAAACTGACGGCACCAGATTGCCACAGAAGCATAATCCCCTACGTTAATCTCAGTGGGAACTTCATAGCGTTGAGTCCCGCTAGGCGAGGCCAGAGGAGCCAGAATTGCATAATCTCCTTCGGCGATCGGATAGTCCGGTGGAGTGGTGGAGCCAATGACATCAGGCGATCGGTGCAGAATCACAAACAAATCTGGGCCGCGTGTGGTTTGGAAAGAATCACCCAACTCAACAACGGTTGCACCCTCTTCCTGAATGATTTGCACAGTTCCTTGGGTGGGATGCTCACCTGACACAAATTCGCCTGAATTGACGACTTCTGCCGCGATTTGGATCGGTTCAGCCTGCGCTATGGGTGATTCTGCCCCTTCATCCTCCCTTTCTTGGGCAAGCTCGCTTTCCTGAATATTTTCACCCGCTGAATTGGCTGTACTCTCACTGACACAACCGATCGCAACTAGCATCACCATTCCCAGAACGAACCAGTGTTTGAGGTGCATTTTATCTTTCCTGTGCAAGGTTTACTGCAATCAGATTTGATCAAGATCCCAGGTTTGGAATCCACTCCTTGATTCTGGAATGCCAACCTCAGCAATAAATGATTTTTTGCTGAGAAATGTTTTGGTATTGCCTGAGAATTGTGGCAACGGATGCTCAGGTTGGGTTGGTTGGAGTTGCTGAGTTCAATTAAGGGATGGGGTGGTGTGTGAGGAAACGGGCCGATCGACTTTGGCTACGCCATAACCGAAATTTGGCAGGCGATCGACTAGGGGACGTAAACCGACATAGGTTCTACGTTGAGTTCCGATCGCCACTCTGCCAGGGGTTTCTCCCAGTGGTCTTCCCATTTTTGCGCCAGGAAAGGTTTTGCTTTTGCCCCGGTACGATAGCCGATCGCAATTTGATCGAGCAGTCCATCAAGCTGATCTGGCGTTTTGAACAGCGTTCGCAGTAGGCCACCTGCCACTAAAATGGCTGCCAAAGGACGATGCACCTGGGCAATTTCAAAGGCTTTTAACCCTAATTCTGCATTCACATCTGCTTCAAAACCGCCTACTACATGCCAAATATCATGGGTTTGCCGCATCCGCATAAACATATACGTCACATCATCTTCGACCTTGCCCACACGATAAAAATTGGGGTCAAAGCCATGTTCCTTGATGTAGGTGGCGTAGATGTGTCCCAGGGAGTCGGGCGGCAGTTGATGTAATGCTTCCATGTCAGGCGGCTCAGGCAAATATCTCTCTTCAAAGAGTTCACTCACGCCCGGTTTAGACTTAGCAAACTCAACTGCCGCTTCCGCCGCTTTGGTGTGGCGCAATCCATCTTCCACATCAAAAACAGAATTGGTTTGCTCTGGGTCTCGCATTAAGGTAACGACACCCTTCAGCGTGATCAGAAAATCGAGGTTAAGCGCACGAAGATCATCAAACCGCATAGACTTCTAAAGGTTTAACGCATGAGTGATTTTGAGTGTCCAGGCAAATGCCTACCAACATTGTGGCAATGGCTAGCAAATCGATCGCACTTTGAAAGCAATCTTCACTCGATTCAGCAGATCAGTATGAAGAACCATTGCCCACTGGCTAGATATCCTGCCCTCTTGTGGGGGTGGGCATCTTGCCTGCCTAATCCTTAACCCCCAACACTAACCACCTCACTTCCTGAGCCATTCTCTATTTTTTCTTTTTCTTCTTCCCATCTGCTTTTTTGTCTAATGCTCCGTTCACTAATCCATTCAAACCATACACTTCCCGCTTGCCCACCAAAGGAACCAGAGTGACATCTCGCTGATCGCCCGGTTCAAACCGCACAGCAGTTCCCGCTGGAATATCAAGCCGCATTCCTCTAGCTTGCTCCCGATCGAACGACAATGCTTTGTTCACTTCGTAAAAGTGAAAATGAGAACCCACCTGAATCGGTCGATCGCCGGTATTGGCAACCGTTATGGTTATCGTTTCTCGTCCGGTGTTCAGTTCAATTTCACCAGGATCTACCAGCAGTTCTCCAGGAATCATAGGATTTGTACCGCATCTTTATGTTGCATGAATTGTAATGGAATTTGGCGTTCAGTCCAAGAGGGAACGAAGCATTTTGGTATGCAACAGGGTGAGGCTGCATCACCCGATCGGGCTACTGCCACTGGAGTCGCTCATTCCTACGACCAAAATGATGTGACTGGTTTGAAAAAGGATTATTTAAGAAAATTAGAACCTTATTTGAATGGGTTCAGCAAAACGTTTGGTATGCCAAAGATCCGTTTCGAGTTGAGGCATTGCACACGTTAAAACGAATTTTGAGGATCAATCAATAAACTTGTGAGGGCACTTCGTGAATCGCTCTTACCAACCGATAAAAAGCTAACCTGAGATTTCCAGAGGTATTCAAGCAAAAACTCCAGAGATTTTCCAGAGGTTTTAAATAAAGACAAAGCCAGGGGCTAAAGCTAACTTATAAGTTAAAGATATTCGATCGCACAGCTCTATGAGTTTCAAGAATTCAACCCAAACCAATGCCATAAATACTATTAAGGGAGAGGTTATGCAAGAACTAATCAACCATTCATTCTCCCTAGCCGCTGCTAATTTGATTAAAAGCCAAGATGTTCGATCGCTTGGAGAAATCGTTGGTGATTTTTATGCAAATCAATACCATTATTTAATTATCCATTTATTAGATAAGTTAAAAAGTTCTTCTTGCACAGATAAGCTCATTGAGCCGATCGATTTCAGATTAGAGGTCGGGCGGTTTGAGATCAATCAGCAGGTTTATATCATTGTGAAAGCCGATAATACACCTCAACTGAATACATCCTTTAAGCCTAATGAAGTAACGCAAAACCAGCCAAACTTCGTTGATTCATTGACAAATCGGGAACGCCAAATTGTGCAACTCGTTGCCCTCGGACAACCCAACAAACGCATTGCCAAACAGCTTCAAATTAGCGAATGGACAGTTTCAACCCATCTCCGCCGAATTTTTGCCAAACTTGGTGTTGATAGCCGGGCTGCAATGGTGTATCAGTGTGCTTCTCTTTTTGAAACTGAAAGTACGTGACAGGACATAATCATTTGCAACGTTAATGGGTGTATCCTTCTTTTGCACTTCCATGACCAATATCTCACTGGCAGGCAAGATGCCTGCGCTACAGAAAGCGATCCATTTGCATAAATAGTTACAACGTTAACCTACCCCACTTGCCGCCAAAATTTGATTAAACCATCCGCACTGCCGCTCATTAAGTAATCACCGTCTGGGCTAAAAATCAGCGCATTAATCCCCCAAAACCCTCGCAACGTAGCCAGCCGATCGCCTGTTTCCAAATTCCATAGTTTGATGTAACTATCTTCACTGCCACTGGCAAAAAATTGCCCCCCAGGATGCATTGCCAAACAAGTGACGGGCTTCCGATGAGCCGCAATTACCTTTCGCTGGCTGGCAAATTCTAGATCCCAAAGTTTCACCGTTTTATCCCAACTGGCACTGATTAGAATCCGGCGATCGGGTGTCAGGGCAAGGGTGCTAACGCGATCGAGGTGTCCAGTGAGACGGCTAATGAATTCAGCCGAATCGGCATCCCAAAGGCAAATTGTTTTGTCGTAGCTGCTGCTAATCAAGGTGTGCCCATTCGGTTCAAACAGCAGACTGCTAACCTGTCCCTGGTGCTGGTGAAAGGTCAAGGCAATGGTTTCAACTTCCAAATCCCAAACCTGAATCAGCCCATCACTGCTGCCGTAGGCCAAACGATACCCATCTGGGCTAAAGGTGAGGGTAGAAATTCCCCAGGCATGGTTTGGCAGAGTGTAAATGAGTTGCGTCGCGGTCAAATCCCACCATTTTACCGTGCCATCATCGCTTCCACTGGCTAACGTTTCCCCATCTGGGCTAAAGGCAAGGCTCGTAATGCGCTCTGTGTGTCCCTCTCCCCCCCAGATCGATCGACCTGGAATCGTATGCAGCAACTCTCCCGTTGGCACACTCCAAAACTTAATGCTTTTATCGCCACTACCACTCGCCAGAATGCGTCCACCGGGGCTAATGGCAAGGGCCGTGACTCCTCCTTCATGCCCAGTTAAGCTGCGAAAAGCCCGCCAGTTCATCTCACCAGAGGACAATAGACCAGATGCCGAATTGCGCTGAAACCGTCTTGAGGAAGTTGCTCTGGCCGTTGAAGTAGGCTTTGCTTCAGATTCTAAACCCAGATCCAACAAAACCTCTGTGGCATTGCCATATCGCTGGCCAGTGGGCTTTTGCAAAAGTTTGTCCAACACTCGGCGCAACCGTCCACTCACCGGACGAGGTAGATATTGCTGCCAGACCCAGCGATCCTCGCTCACAGAGTACAGATCAAAGGGATGCAGCCCCGTCAATAAATGAACGCATGTCACACCTAAACTGTACAGATCGCTCGCAAACGCCGCCTTGCCCATTGCCTGCTCTGGAGCCACATATCCAGCACTGCCGATCACCGTTCCCGTTCTGGCTAAAGCCGTATCAGTGGCATATTTAGATGCACCAAAATCCACCAGTGCCAAATGTCCACCCGATCGAGGACGAATAATATTCTCTGGTTTAATGTCCCGATGAATCAGTTGGTAACTGTGAATAAATCGCACAACGGGCAGCAAATCTGCCAACAAATCCCGCACTTGCAATTCGCTGAAAGTTCCTTCAGAAGTCAGAATTTCTTCCAGGTTTGCACCGTCAATATACTCCTGAACTAAATACTGAGTCTCATTCGTTTCAAAATGAGCCAATAGTTCTGGAATTTGTGGATGCTGCCCCAACAGAGCCAACCGCGTCGCTTCTTGATGAAACAGCGCAAGGGCTTTGTCTGGAGGAATGTTTTGATGGTGAGAAAAGAGT
>PVWD01000497.1 GCA_003003615.1 filamentous cyanobacterium CCP2
CTCCAATGGGGGGTTGGGGGGAACCCCCAAGGCTCGCTTCCCAACACCCTAAATCCCTACTCAAAATCCTCCCGATCGCGCAAAGACGGACTCACCCTCCTCGACTGAAACAAAGGCAAAACGATCGCCATCCCCACCATTCCAGCAGCAGCGCAGAAAGCAAGAGCAATCCCCACAGGAATTTGAATCGACTGAAGGTTAAAAAAGTAGAGAGACACCGGAGAACCATTTTGGGCAGCAAGCAGAGCAATCCCACAAACCCAAGCCGCCAAAATGAGAGAAACAAATACTTTTGCCATAGCGGATTTCTACCGTAAAACCCAAGGAAGCTAACTACCCGCAGGAGGAGCGCACACCTCAGAAAGACAAATCACCAAAACAGACTGAATTGTTGCATCCTCGCGAAAGTCTCCAGTTTCATTGTATTCACCAGTTGCATCAGCATAAATGCCCGCCGGGTTTTGGTTGCCATTCCCCGTTGCAAAGGAAATATTATTGGCAGGTTGACGCTGAAAACGAGCATACTCCCGCGATTCATTCAGCGTATTGTAAGACAGGTTAGCTGAACCATAAACCTGTTCTGCTTCCGCGATCGGCGTTCCCGCCCCGACCCCTTCCGCCGTTTGAAACTCAGGATTATCCGTCAGCAGCCCTTGAATCACATCTGCATCTGTAAGAGTTTCCCCCGCCAGATAAAGCACATAATACGCAACTTCTCCATTTTGACGAACCGCGATCGCATCAAAATCAACCATAAATGGCGACTCAACCGTAAACTCTGCCTCCGCCCCAAGCACATCCTTTAACTCACCCAAAGTCATCCCCAACCGAGCCGCACCAATTCCCCTATCCGAAATCAGCATTTCATCTGCTTCGTCTTCTGAGGCAATTGCGGGAGCCGCAGGTGAAGTTGATGCAACGGGTGAGCGAGATTCTGTTGTGTCTTCGCTAGCGGGTGTAGGTGGGGTAAGGGTCGTCAACTCTGAAGAATTGCCGCAACCCGCTACCAGTAAGACCAAACTGGAAACCAATAAACGATTGAAGAAAGAACCGAAAAAATTTGAACAACTCATTACGGCACGCGATGCAACAGGAGTGAAATCATAGCTCAAAGTTTAACCAAGGTTGCATGCGAACGTCTCCCTTGTTTCGGGTTGAATTTACATTTAGGGCAAGTTTGGTGCTTGCTTCACCCGATCGGACGAGATCCAGTGGGGGATGGGCGACAGAATTGAGGTGGGTTAGAGTAGAGGAGATCAGTTGTTTAGTTCGTTCAGTATTTACTGAACACTCTAAAATTATGATAGCTTAGGTTAATAAATGTAAAGGCCTGAGCCCACTGAGTTGAAGACTAAAGTAATTGAGCAAAGAGCAGTCATTTGAACAGATTCACTTTATTGAAGAAGTTGGTCTGATGTTTGAACTTGTAGGGTTTCCTCGAATGTCAGGGCGCATCCTTGGGTGGTTGCTCATTTCTGACCCACCTCAGCAATCAACCTCTGATTTGGTGGAAGTGTTGCAAGCCAGCAAAGGGTCAATTAGCACAATGACGCGCTTACTAATTCAGATTGGCCTCATCGAACGAGTGGGTTTGCCAGGAGAGCGTCGAGACTACTTTCAAATTAAGCCTCAAGCTTGGTCACAGCTAACGAAACAACGGATTGCTCAAATCATCACCTTTCGCCAACTTGCCGAAAAGGGACTCTCTCTTTTAGAAGGACAACCTTCCAGTTTGAAAGACCGTTTGCAAGAAATGCGCGATATTCACGCTTTTTGGGAACGAGAGTTACCTCTATTAGATGAACGCTGGGAGCAAGAACAACTGCATCGCCAGCCCGCCGATTCGGATGACCTGTGATGAACTTCCCCGTCACAGCCGCTAGTCCCTGCTTAATCCCTCTGCTCTATTAAGACAATGTCTATGCCATTTCCTTTTGTTGGTAAACGTCAACCAAGCCCCTGGCTTATTGGGCTAGTGACGGTTGGTTTGCTTAGCACTGGTAGCGTCACCTACTGGATGCTGCGGAACCAAGCGGCTGCTCCAGATATTTCCAATATGACGGTGCAGGTTGAATCCCAACCGTTACAAGTTCGTATTGATGCCAGTGGAACAGTGCAGCCCATTCAGACGGTGAACATTAGTCCAAAAGTGCAGGGCATCCTTGCTGAACTGTACGTGGAACAGGGCGATCGGGTCACTAGAGGCCAGGTCATTGCTCGAATGGAATACGAAGACGTAGAAGCGCGGCTCGACCAATCCAGAGCCAGAGTATCCCAGGCTGAGGCTCGCCTTGCCCGAATTCGATCGGGAAACCGTCCTGAAGAAATTGCCCAAGCCGAAGCCAGAGTGGCCCAAGCCGAAGCCAGAGTCCGCGAGTCCCAAGCCCAGCTTGATTTGGCCAATGAACGAGTCCAGCGTAACCGAGATTTGGCCGCCGCCGGAGCCATTTCCCTGGATGACTTGGATACGGTTTTGAACCAGGCTGAAGTAGCCAGAACGACTTTGGAGCAGAACCAGGCCAGCCTGCGAG
>PVWD01000178.1 GCA_003003615.1 filamentous cyanobacterium CCP2
CCGTTCGATCGCGATGCCAGAAGGGGTACGTGCCAGGAAGTAAACCAGTGCAGTGGTGAGAATGGCCCCAACCCAGGCGGCAATTGGAATCCAGAGTTGTAGAACATTCAGCGTCACCAGTACCACAACGACTAATCCGGCTCCTGCTGAAATGCCCAACAAAAATGGATCGGCTAAGCTGTTTCGCAACATGCCCTGAAGCAATGCCCCCGACATCCCCAAGGCGGCTCCTACCGTTACGGCTGCCAGAATCCGAGGTAAACGCAATTCCCAGACGATCGTTTGGTTAATGTTGCTTCCCTGCCGCAAAAGGGCGTGCCAGACATCGTTGAGCGAGAGGGAAACAGAGCCTTTGGTCAAGGAAATGGCAACCATGAGCAGCAGAATGCCGAACAGTAAGACACCCGTTTGCAATTGGCGATAGTCTTTGAACTGGCCCAATAATGGCTTCAAGGGAGGCTCCTTTGGAAGACTGAGGGTTACTGGTTCGGTGACAAGTCAGGTGACTAACCGAGGGTATAATCGGCCGCAGATCGTTGCCAAAATCGCGGTGATGATGAATAGAATACTGAAGTCAAGTTCTACAGGATAGGTTGTACTTTCGCCTAATAACATTAGGCCACGTAAGGCATCAACGAGATAGGTGAGTGGATTGACAAAGGAAATCATTTGCAACCACTGGGGCATGATGGCGATCGGATAAATGGCATTACTGGCGAAGAAGAGTGGCATCGTCAATAGCTGCCCTACCCCCATAAATCGTTCATGGGTTTTCACGGTACACGCCACAATTAAAGATAGCGTTGAGAACAAAGATGCACCTAAAATTACTGCGCTAAGAACACCGATTAAGGCCAGCGGATTCCAATCAATCTGCACGCCTAAAAGATAGGCAATGACATAAACCAGGACGGCTTGTGACAAGCTGCGAATTCCAGAGGCGATCGCCTTACCGAGTACCATTGCAACACGCGGAGTTGGGCTGACCATGAGCTTGTGTAAGATGCCCAAGTCTTTTTCCCAGATAATCGACAGCCCGTTAAAAATTGCCATAAATAGGACACTCTGCGCCAGAATACCCGGAGTCATGAAATCCAGATAGCTGATATCTCCTGTAGGAATGGCTCGAATCCGAGTGAAGACCTGACCAAATACCACAAGCCAGAGGGTCGGTTGGGCAGCACGGGTAATCAGCTGGCTGGGATCATGCCGCAGCTTCCGCACCTCCAACTCGATAATAATGAACATTTTCTGCACGAAGGACGAAACCGTATGCAGGGGGGTGGGTGGTGTGGAATTATCCGAGCCGTTGAGCGGTGCGCCGTGTAATTGAGGTGTCACGATAATCTCCTGCTGAAGCTAACTCATCTCCGGTGTAGTGAATGAAGACATCATCCAGGGTAGGACGATCGCCAGTGGCATGATTTAAATGGGAAATAGAGTCTTTCAGTTCACTGGGGGTTCCCTTCACCACCACTTGCCCCTGATGCATAATTGCCAGCCGATCGCAAAGGGTGTCGGCTTCTTCCATAAAGTGTGTGGTGAGAAAAATAGTTGAGCCATAGTCGGTGCGAAGCTGCTTGACCAGTTCCCACATCGCCTTTCGTGCCACCGGATCAAGCCCCACAGTTGGCTCATCTAAAAACAAAACCTGCGGACGATGCAAAAGGGCCTGCGCCATTTCCAACCGCCGAATCATGCCGCCAGAATAGGTTCGCACCGGGCGATCGGCAACTTCTGCCAGCCCGACATAGCTCAACATTTCCCGGATTCTCGGTGATCGCTTTCGACGCGGCACATCATACAGCTTGGCAATAATCAGCAAATTTTCATAGCCCGATAGCGTTCCATCCACCGACAGGGCTTGGGGCACATAACCGATCGATCGCTGCACCATCGATCGCTGCTGCACGACATCAAATTGGGCGACATGGGCAGTGCCGATTGTGGGTCGAATCAAGGTTGTCAGCATTTTAATCATGGTGCTTTTCCCTGCCCCGTTTGGCCCCAGCAAGCCGAAGACTTCACCGGATTCAACGGAAAGGGTGACACCGTTAACCGCAATGATGTGATCAAAGCGTTTCGTGAGTTGATACGTATTAATGATTGCCATTGCAATGGTAGAAGTTGAAGGAGCAAAGACAAAATGACGTGGGGGATGGAAATCAGAGCTTTTGGGCATCCTGGAAAGCATCACCGAGGAGTGCTAAGCCCTGCATGAGTTGTTCAAGTTGGGGTTCAGTGAATTGGGCGAGACGAACGGCAACCTTGGCGCGGGTGGCGGCTGTCACCTGCTGAAGCTGCTCATTTCCTTCGGGAGTCAAGGAGAGCAAGATCCGTCGTCGTTCTTGTGGGTCTTCCATCCGATGCACAACGCCTCGCTGCACTAATCGATCGATCATCGTAGACATGGTAGGGCGCGTCACGTCTAGATACTCTGCCACTTCGGATAGAGAGGATTGCGGCCAACGCTCTAAATAATTCAAAACCCGCAACTGCGAGAGGGAAAGGGGCTGTCCATGATAGCGAATCTCCGATCGCAGGAAGCGCGTCACCCAGGGAATGACGTTCATAATCTGGACGGCGCACTGGTCGGTGGAAAGGTGGTCAGATGGGCGATCGGTGGTCAGCATGGGTTAGGTAAATTTTTGCCAATAATTAGCTTAGCTAACTATTAGTCTAGCTGACAATTGAAAAGGTGATGTGGAATCGATCGTGCCTCTGACAACGAATCCGTTTACGATCGGTCGTGAACCGGAAAACAGTTTGGTGCTGGAAAGTTCTTTTTGCTCTCGAAACCATGCGGCGATCGAACGGGTGGTGGATCTGCAAGGGAAAGTGAACTATCAGCTTGTGGATGTGGGTAGCTCTAATGGGACGTTTCTAAATCAGCAGCGACTATTGGCGAATCAGCCTGCTGTTCTTGAGGTGGGTTCAATCATCAAGATTGGAGATGATGAGTGGATGTTCGAGGTATGGCGTTGCCTAATCTGTGAAGGCAGAAGATTTACCCAGCAAACAATTCAATACGTTAACTTGTCTCCTAAATTTAGTGCACACTCAGGAAAACTTTTTGTAGGCTTTATCAGCAGAGAGCAATCAAAATGAACTCATCTCTGCAAGAGTTAATGGTGCCGAGCAAAATCGTATCACCGATATCATTTAAGGAAGCAAGGCCCGCTTTACACTATTAGGCGTTAAATATAAGTTTACGTGCTCCTTCACCCATTTTGTATTGGAGGGTACTTTTTTAATCAAAGCTAAAAAGAGTACTATTTTTTCAGCGGCATTAAGGCAGATCTGCTAATCCATAATAAGCAAGTTAACTTTATTATTTTTGTTATTAAAATGCCTAAAGTTGTTTCTATTCACTCGTACCGAGGAGGTACGGGTAAATCTAACTTTACTGCAAACCTGGCAACTACAGTTGCTGCATTGGGTAGCCGTGTTGGTGTGGTAGATACAGACGTGCCCTCTCCAGGTATTCACAATTTATTCTGCCTGGAACCAGAACAAATGGGAAAAACCCTGAACAGCTACCTATGGGGCGAAGGTGCGATCGAAGAAGCTGCCTATGATATCAGTGCCAATGTTGGTGTGGAAGGTGCAGGCAAGCTATTTCTGGTGCCGTCTAGTGTAAAAGCTGATGACATTGCCAGAATTTTGAAGGATGGCTACGATGTTCGGTTAATGAACGATGGGTTTCGCAATCTGGTTAAAGCACTTCAGCTTGATTATTTGTTTATTGATACTCATCCCGGCTTATCGAAAGAAACGTTCTTATCGATCGCGATCTCCCATGTGCTGATTATCATTTTGCGCCCTGACAAGCAGGATTATCAGGGCACGGCGGTCGCAATGGATGTCGCACGGCAACTGAACGTTCGTAAGGTGCTGTTAGCAATTAACAAAGCTCATAGCAAACTTAACCCGGAAGCCCTCAAGCAAAAAGTGGAGGAAACATACAGCGAAACCGTTGCTGGAATTTTTCCGCTGTCAGAAGATATCGTCCAACTAGCCAGCGAAGGCGTATTTTGTGTGAAATATCCGGAACATCCTGTGAGCCAGGAGTTCCGCAAGGTTGCACAGCAAATTATTGAGGGGTGAGCATCATGTCAAATGTTGGAGATCTACAATCGCTTGCCAGTTCGATTACGGCGATGACATCGCCCTTCCGCAATTATTTAATTGATTTACATGAGAAGTATCGATCGCTGAATGAGGGGGCAGTTGCTGATTACATTCCCGAATTGGCACTGGCAAAACCGGAGTGGTTTGGGGTTTGTGTGGTTACGGCTGAGGGGCAGGTGTTTGAGGTTGGCAATTGCGACCAGCTATTCACAATCCAGTCTATTTCTAAAGCCTTTGTGTTTGGTTTGGCACTGGAGGATCATGGGCGAGAGTATGTGAACAGCAAGGTGAGTGTGGAGCCGACCGGGGAAGCGTTTAACTCGATCGTTTTAGATGAGGCAACTAATCGTCCCTACAACCCAATGGTGAACGCAGGGGCGATCGCTACAGCGGATTTGATTAAGGGGAAAGATGGCACTGAACGCTTAAAACGAGTGCTGGAAATGTTCAAGCGTTACACTGGGCGGGAGCATGACATTAACGTGCCCGTTTTTTTGTCGGAGAAGGCAACCGGCAATCGTAACCGGGCTATGGCATATCTAATGCTCAACTTTGGCATGGTCAGTGACAAGATTGACGAAACTTTGGATCTTTATTTTCAGCAGTGTTCAATCATGGTAAATGCTCGCGATCTCGCCATGCTGTCAGCAACGCTGGCGAATGGTGGAGTGAACCCTGTGACGAAAGAGCGGGCGATCGATGAACGCTATGTCCAGGATGTGATTAGTGTCATGCTGACCTGTGGGATGTATGATGCATCGGGTGAGTGGGCATACCGTGTAGGGCTACCGGCTAAAAGCGGTGTGGGTGGCGGCATCACGGCGATCGCTCCAGGGAAATTAGGGATTGGCACTTTTTCCCCCCCTCTGGATGCAAAGGGGAATAGTGTTCGTGGAATTAAGGTGTGCGAAGACCTCTCCAAAGATTTTGGTTTGCATCTGTTTAATGTGGCTAGTCCAGAGCGCAATTTACAGGAATGGATTGCTGGAGGAGATGGCGTGAATGATTGGTAAAGCTGCAAAAAAGATCCAAACATTTAAGCCGAATCATTTTGCTTCCCGTTTGAATTTTCATTGTCATGATTACACAAGTCATTGAGGTCTGATTGTCCTGTGTCTACACAACTGTTGTCCGACACTCCAACCCGCTCCACTCCAAGGGAGTTGCCTCAACTCCGCCGCAAGCCCCCACTGCGCGCGTTGCTCACGATGCTCTTTTTACTGCAAACCATTGTTCCGGTTGCTCTGGTTGGCTATCTGTCGTTTCGTAATGGGCAGCGTGCTGTCAATGATCTGGCTACCCAACTCCAAGCTGAGGTGAGCGATCGCGTTGAGCAACACCTCAACACCTACTTCGCGGCACCCCGCCAGGTTAATCGGCTGAATCAGAGCGCAATTCAGCTTGGTTTACTCAACCCCAATGAGCCAAACTACGTTGGCCGCTATTTTGGGCAGCAGATGAAGGTATTTTCTGACATTAGCTATATCAACTACTCCGGCACAGAGGGACAGTTTGTCGGTGTGGGGCGCGAACCGGATGGAATGCTCTACCTGGAACTCAGTGACCCTGTCCGCTCCAATCAATACACGGTCTACCGCCTCAGCGAACAGGGCGATCGCCAAAACTTGCTCCGCAGTGCAACCTCTTCGACCTTGCAGGAGGCTCGCTATGCCAAAGTCGCAGCAACCGGAAAGCCGAGTTGGACAGAGATGTATCAGGCAATTGGAGACGCACCGGGCGATTTTTCCATTTCCTGTGGTATTCCGATCTACACGGCTGACAACACCCTGGCGGGCGTAGTGGGGGTGGATCTGTTTTTGCCGCAGGTGAGCCAATTTTTGAGGGAGATCGCGATCGCGCCTTCCGGTCGAGTTGTCGTGATTAAGCAAGACGGTTCGATTCTAGCTAGCTCTAGTGATACCATGCCTTACGTGCGATCGGGGGAGCAGGTTCAACCGCTGAATGTGCTCAATAGCCCCGACGAGATCACTCGCGCCACGGCTCAGCAGGTGGTGAACCGGCTGGGTGGGTTGGATGCAGTCACCACTGCCCAACAATTTGAGTTTCGCCAGGGTGGGGAGCGGCAGTTTGTCCAGGTGATGCCGTGGACTGATCCCTGGGGACTAGAACTGCTACTCCTGGTGACACTACCGGAATCTGCTTTTATGGAGCAAATCAATGCGAATACGCGGAGCACGCTTCTGCTGTGTTTGGTTTCACTGGTGGGCGCGATCGCTCTGGGGGTTTTGACTGCACGGTGGCTGAGCCGCCCGATGATGGTGCTGAGCCAGGCAAGTGAGCGGCTGGCATCGACCTTGGGCGGAACAAAGGCGATCGCTCCTCATTCCGACGGTTTGCACACTGATGCTGTTTCGTCCCTCAATCCGCAACCCGTACGAGAACTCGACCAACTAGCAAGTGCTTTTAATCGCATGGCAGCTCAGTTACAACAGTCGTTTGCTGACCTGGAAACCCAAAATGCAAGTCTCCAGCGCACTCAAACTGCCCTTGCCGCCGCCAAAGAGCAGCTTGAAGCTGTGATTAATGCGGTGCCGGGACCGATCTCTTGGGTAGATGCAGGTGGCGTGTATGTTGGTGTAAATCGCCACTTTGCAGAACATTGGCAACTCTCGCAAGAGGCTTTTATCGGCAAAGAGGTGGGATTTTTACAGGGCAGTACCCAACTGGCTGATTTTACTCGCCAGTTTCTTGAAAACCCTGAGCAATCTGCAAGCCAAGTAATAGCATTACACTTCAATGATCAGTTGCGCTATTACTTAATTGCAGCGCAAAAATATCAGCAGGGGCAGGCAGCCGTATCAGTGGGGATTGATATCACCGAGCGTGAAATTGCGAAAGAAGCCCTCCGCATTGCCGAAGAAAACTATCGCAGTATCTTTGAAAATGCCTTGGAAGGAATCTTCCAATCTTCTCCTGAAGGACGGTTTATTAATGTCAACCCAGCCCTTGCAAAAATTTATGGTTATAGCTCTCCGGTTGAGATGATGGGGCAAATTACCAATATCGGAGAGCAGCTTTATGTTGATCCAGAAAAACGGACTGAATTAACAGAACTGCTAGAAAAACGGGATACGGTTAAGAATTTTGAGTATCGCTGCTACTGCAAAGATGGCAGCATCATCTGGGTTCAAGTTGATGTTCGTGCGGTCAGAGACAAAAACGACAACCTGCTGTATTACGAAGGCATTGTGCAGGATATTACGGAACGCAAGCAGCGTGAAGATGAATTAAGAAAACAATTAGAAGAATTAAAAGTTGAAATTGACCAGGAAAAACGCGAGAAAGAAGTGGCAAATTTAACTGAAAGTAACTACTTTAAGGAAATTCAGCAAGAAATCGCAGAGGTAAACCTGGATGAATTCTGGAACTGATTAAGGACGGTGATTAGAGCGAGGAACTGTAAATTTCACTGTGCCTGTTGATCCAATCCTCAGGAGGAACCCGGTGTGAAGACCCTTTGGCGAGGCATGAGCAGGTTACATCATCTGATGGAAGGAGCGCAACTGGCTACGAAAACCTAAGCCTTGTGCCTATTCCACCTGCTTTTGCATAATGGATAGGAATGCACTGCGGGCTATGAGAGCAAGTCCATTGAAAGAGCGAGATCTGTCGTCATTCTTGTGAGTCTTCCATCCGATGCACAACGCCTCGCTGCACTAATCGATCGATCATCGTAGACATGGAGGAAGATTCTGGCAAGATTTAATCTTTTCTTAACCTGTCGAAATATTTTGTAAGGTAATCTAATATCGTGAGCTGTCAACAACCCTTTTGTTTGGCTCAAAGAGCATAAATTTTCTCATTTTTGTATCTCTTTTTTACTTGTCACCTAAGCAAATCTCGATTGATGACAGCTTGTCATGTCACAGTCTGTTTGGGGCTGTGGAGTCCTAGAGGTGTCTGTGTCTTGTGAGACGCGCTCAATACAGATTTAAAGCCGATTTTAAAGTTCGCTCTCACTCATGTTTTGTAGAAACTGCAAGATATTTCTAGAATGCAACCACTTGGATTATCTCAACGTGAGGTTGAGCAGGCTGTGCTTCAATATGGAACACCGCTCTACCTCTATAACCTGGATGTTGTGGAGAAGCGGTATCAGGCTCTTGCTGAAACGTTGCCGAGCAATTGTCGGGTTTACTACGCGCTCAAAGCCAATAGTAATTTGACAATTTGCCATCGCTTGTCTCAATTGGGGGCGGCGGCTGAAGTGAGTTCTTTGGGAGAGTTGATCGCAGCTCTTAAGTCTGGGTTTGAAGCACAATCGATCGTGTTTACGGGGCCCGGAAAGACTAGCCAGGAATTATGGGATGCGATCGCCAAAGGGATTGGTTTGATTGTGGTGGAGTCGTTCAATGAGGCTCAACGGGTTAATGACATTGCAAAACAGCAGGGGGTTCGTCAGGATGTACTACTGCGGATTAATCCCTGTTTTAGAACGCTCAACAGTTGCGAGGTAAAGGCGTGCAGTGTTGATGAGAAAGATCGTCTTAAACCGATTCAGATGAATGGGCAAGGTTCCAGTAAGTTTGGTGTAGATGAAGAAGAGGCAGATGCGGTACTGGATGCTTTCACGACTTTGGAGTATCTGCAACTCAAAGGCATTCACATTTTCACAGAGAGTAATGTACTGGATTATGCTCAACTGCTCGATTCTTGGCGAAATACTGTGACGATCGCGAATCGACTCCGACAGGCAGGACATCCGATTTCTATTCTAGATTTTGGCGGTGGGATTGGTGTTCCCTATAATTCTGTTGATGCAGCCTTTGATCTTTCCGGTTTTGGTCGTGAACTAACTACGCTCTTTGCAGAAGCACCTTATCCTTACACCTGCATTCTGGAAATTGGTCGCTATATTGTCTGTGAAGCAGGTTGTTATATTGCTGAAGTTGTGGATATTAAGTATTCTAAGGGGCAGAAATTTGTGATCGTGAATGGCGGCGTTCACAATATTTATCGGACTCCTGCAATGCAGAATGCCAGTAAATATTTGCAGGTGTTAGAAAAGGATGCTGACATGTCTCAGTCTGCCACTTTAGCAGGTCAATTGCCTACACCGATCGATGTTATTACCAAGGATGTTCAGCTTCCTGAAAGCATCGCGATCGGAGATATTGTGATGGTTTATAACTGCGGTGCGTATGGGTTCAACCATTCCCTCACTAACTTTTCTTTGCATCCCTATCCGGCTGAGGCCGCCTATTTGCAGGGTCAACTAAAGCTGGTGCGATCGCGCGGCACCATTGAAGATTTCTTTACCCATCAACATCTTGTCACTGTTTAACGAATTCACTGTAATTTAGTCCAACTACTGGATTAAATCATTGACTACATCTTTGCAGAGGAACAAACATGCCTTTGACTAGACCGATTGTGATTGGAATTCGTCGAGAAAATGAGAAAAAGTTTGAGGCGCGGGTTCCTTTAATACCTGACCATGTAGAACAACTCTTGCATCTTTTTAAGGGACAGGTTGCGTTTATTGTTCAGCCTTCTCCATTCCGCGCGTTTTCAGATGAGGACTACAGGCGGGTTGGGGCGATCGTTCAGGAAGACTTGTCTAATGCCGATATCATTTTGTGCGTGAAGGAGGTGTATCCGGAAGATCTGCTAGATCACAAAACCTACTTGGTTTTTGCCCATGTGATTAAGGGGCAGCTGCACAATATGCCAATTTTACAAGCGTTGATGCAGAAAGGAATTACGCTCATCGATTACGAGACAATTACCAACGATCGCGGTAAACGGACTGTGTTTTTTGGACGGTCTGCGGGTCAGACGGGAATGTTTGAAACGTTGCGGGCCTTGGGGCAGCGATTGACTGCTCAAGGGAAACCCTGCATTTTTGATCAGCTAAAGCCAGTTTATGAGTATGCGGATTTGGCAGAGGCGATCGACCATCTCAGATCAATGAGTATCAAAATTCAGGAGCAGCCAGAAAAGTTAGGATTCACTGACCATCCCCTGGTGTTTGCGATCGTGGGGCTGGGCAATGTTGGGCAAGGGGCCCAGGACATTCTCGATATTTTGCCGACTCAAGCCGTGTTGCCGACGGAGCTTGCTGACCTGTTTCAAACACAATATCCATCTGGAACGGTGTTTAAGTGTCTGCTGCAAAAGCAGGATATTTTAAGGAATCGGTTTCACCAGTTTGATGCCCAGGACTATGCAGCGCATCCGGATCAATATCACAGCATTCTGCCGGAAATGTTGCCCTATGTTTCAGTCTTGTTAAACTGTGTGTTTTACGCTCCTCAATATCCGCGCATTTTGCCTGCGGAAGCGTTTCATGATGCCTGGTTGCAGGGTGCCCGTCGTCTTCAAGTGGTGGGGGATCTAAGCTGTGATCCACCCGATGGCAGTGTTGCGTGTTCAGTTACATCCGGCGATCTGTATCATCCTGTGTTTGACTACAATCCGGTAGATGGTTCAATTTGTGATCCGTTTGGTGAAAATAGCGTTACGGTAATGGCGGTGGATAATCTTTCGGCTGGATTTCCAAGGGATGCCTCGATCGCATTTAGCACGATGCTATGTGGCTATCTTCCTGATTTGGTAAAGGCGAATCTTAGCCAGAAAGATTTATCAGTTGAACTGCCAGGCGAACTGTATCGGGCTACCGTTACCCATCAAGGTGAACTGATGCCGCGATATCGCTATTTAGAACCGTACTTGCAGCAATGTATTTACGCTTAATGTTGTGAATCTCAGCTTGAAATTCCGGCGTAAATTTTACGTTCGTTTTTGAAGTTGACTCTTCTGTAGAAAGTATTCTCAAGGATCTCTCATGAAAACTCAATCTTGCGCCAGGAATTTCCTTCGGAAGTTCACGATTTATGCTGCGCTGATGGTGCTGTTTGCGATCGCGACGCTCTTGGCTCCGTTACCCTGGAAGCTTTTTCCTGCCTGCCTTTTAGGAGCGATGTTTGCTCATGGGGTGGAGCTTGAACATGAACTAATCCATCAAAAGTATTTCAATGCTCGATTGCAGAATGGTTTGGGATTTTTGCTAGGTTTACCGATGCTGGTGGAGTTTTCACGCTACACCGCCACACATGGGTATCATCACCGTATGGTTGGAACTGCAAATGATGAAGAATCGTTTGCCTATGATTTTGAGCGGTTACAATCTCCGATCGGTTTTTTGCTGCACGTTTCGATGATTGATCATTATCGGCAGGTCTTTCAGGCGATGCTGTTTGCCATTTCAGGGAATCGGCAGGAGGTGAGGCAAGGGTTAGGAAAAGCGGGCGTAAATTTGCCTTCTCAGACGCTGAGCCAGATTGTGAAGGGGTATCGGGGGTTTGCGGTTGTCTTAGTATTCGCATTTATCTTCTCGATGATATTCCAAACGACGGTATTTTTGCAGGTTTGGTTACTGCCGTTGGCGTTTGCTAATTTTATTCATGCGTTGGTTGAACTTCCTGAGCATTGGGGCTGTATTCATACGGCAACAGATTGCGTTGAGAATACGCGAACCATTCTACCTAGCAAGTTTATGGAATGGTTAACTAACGGGAACTGTTGGCATGTGGAGCATCATTCTAATCCTGCTGTTCCGATCGATCAGCTTTCCACGTTTCATCACCAACTGGCTCCTCGCATTAAGTTTTTAAGTGATGGCTATGTGGGTTTTTATTATGAATTTTTTCAGGCAATGTTCCACAAAGGCTAATTGATATCGCTTCAAAGAATTTTCAAGCAATCGCCTGCTGATTTACAGCATCTCAAACGTTTCTCAAAGCCTGATGATTTTTGGGTGCAATTCGGTATGATCATTACGCTTTGCAATGACGGATTTGAGACACCCTATGAAAATTGCAACCTGGAATGTAAATTCGATCCGCACTCGGTTAGCTCACGTGATCCAGTGGTTAGAGAGTAATCCGGTGGATGTGCTGTGTGTGCAGGAGACGAAGGTAATCGATGCAGATTTTCCCAGAGAGGCACTAGAGGCGATCGGGTATTTGGCGTATGTGTCGGGGCAGAAGTCGTATAACGGAGTGGCGTTATTGAGCCGGGTGCCGCTGGAGTCGGTGAGTATGGGGTTTGTGTCGGTGCTGGGCGAAACGAATTTGGGGGAGCCGATCGCGGATTTGGATGAGCAAAAGCGGGTGATTACCGGGGTGCTGGGGGATGTGCGAATTGTGAATCTGTATGTGCCGAATGGGTCGGAGGTGGGCAGCGAGAAGTATCAGTATAAGCTGCGGTGGTTGGGGGTGTTGCAGGATTATTTGAAGGCGTTGCTGGCGGAGAATGCTGGGCTGGTGGTATGTGGAGATTTTAATATTGCCCCAGACGATCGAGATATTTATAAGCCGGAGGGCAAGGAAAAACACATTATGGCTTCTCCGGCAGAGCGATCGGCTTTGCAGGCTTCGGTTTTAGGATTGGGGCTAGTAGATGCGTTTCGGCAGTTCCATGAGGAGGGGGGGCTGTTTAGCTGGTGGGACTACCGGACGGCAGCATTTCGGCGGGATGCGGGTTGGCGAATTGATCATCACTACATTTCACCGGGTTTGGGCGATCGGGCGGTGGATTGCGTAATTGATAAGACTCCGAGGGGTTGGGAGAAACCCAGTGATCATACCCCTGTGATCTTAGAACTGGGAGGGGATGCCGCGCTTTAGTTGGGTGAAGTACCATCGACAGTAGAGCGTTATCAAAATGGGACGGAGTTTACCCAATGTTAGAGGCGGGACAACAGCTACAGGGACGGTATCTGCTGAAGCGGCAATTGGGGCAAAATGCGGGGCGGCAAACCTGGCTGGCGGAGGATTTGGGGATTCAGCCATCAGAATTGGTGGTGGTGAAGGTGCTGGAACTGGGGGGGCAGGTGCAGTGGGATAGCCTGAAGCTGTTTGAGCGGGAGGCGGTGATCCTGAAGCAGTTGAATCATCCTCGGATTCCCAAGTGTCGGGATTATTTCACCATTGACGATCGGGGGTTGGGG
>PVWD01000179.1 GCA_003003615.1 filamentous cyanobacterium CCP2
TTCCTGTTCTGGAGCCAGTTTGAGCAGGAATGCGCTGAGACTCCCTTCAACAAAGCGATCGAGGTCTTCGGGGTGGGTCAGGATGTATTCTCGCTGGGTAGCGATCTCTTCAAGCGATCGGGGATAGAGGTTATCGAGAATGCGCTCTAGAACTTTCTCTGGTAGGGGTAGTTCCAGGAGAGCTTCAGAATGTTGAACTTGCAGAATCTCAGCCCAGTATTCAGCCGGAATTTGCCACTTCTTCAGCAGGGTTTTGGTGAGGTTGAAGGGAAGTGCAGTTGTGATTTCGGGAGATAGGGAGTCGGGAGTGGGGAGGTCGGGGAGCTTGTTACGACTCTCGATTCTCGATTCCTGATTCCCGTCTAGCTGGGGTTCTAAAACGGTAGACTCTGGTGGAGGTGCAGGGGCTTCAAAGTCAGGAATTTCAATCTCGTAAGTGCGATCGTCGCGTTTGCGTACGCTGAGGAGTTTGACCCAGCCCTGACCGAAACTGTAGATCAGGCGGTAGTTACCAATGCGAACTCGATAGATATTGTTGTTATAACCCTTGAGTTTCTTGGCATCTCCGTTGGCAGAGATGGGGTCTTTTTGAAGGACTTTGATGGCTTTGCTGACTTTCTTGCTAACAGACTGCGGTAGATTCAGCAGTTCGTTGAGAAAAGTATCGGCAACAGAAATTGCCCATGTTGTCATGAGAATCAGGGGGCGAAGAGGAACAGTGGTAGAAGATGCCCTGCTTTAGGGTTCCCAGGATTGTCGTAGCAATCGCATGAACACCCGTCTTAAGATCTAGGCTAGCTAAAAAAGTCAGGCAGGATCTTGACGTTCAAGTAAAGATAGGCACAATAGTATTAAGCGCATGTAAGTACGACAAACAGTACAGAGTGCGTGGCTGAGGTAGAAACCCTTTTTGGCGTATTTATTTCTACATTTCTCAGTGGATGCGTTTCTCCCATTGGGCAAGGTAGCCTTGCTCGGTTGGATAGGCGGATGTGCTAAGGAATGTAGGCATAAATGTTTCAAGAATGGTGTCTTCTTGGTTCACACCTGAATCTTATTGGGGAGCTTCCATCGGGGAGCAGTCCACGTTTGCAAGTTTAGCCCTCATCCCCCAACCCCTTCTCCCAATTGGGGAGAAGGGGAGCCGGATCGAAGTCCCTCGCCCTTCGGGAGAGGGCGACAAACGTGACATACTCCCTCCCAGTTTTGCTGGTTGTTTCCACAGTCTCTACTTTGTGCGCGTTATTCATCCTATAAAGGAGTGTCTTAATGACGCGAAAAAATAACAATGAGGCTATATCACAGCCGATCGATCGGGCACGCTATTTGATCTCACTGCATTGGGATTACGAAAATGTTGCTGATTCCCGATTAGCCCAGGATCTTGTCCGCTTTTGCCAGCTTCGAGGGGAGTTACAGATTCAGAAGGTTTATGCCAACCGTTGGAATCGCCCTTCAAATGCCAGAACGACTTTTGAGAATCTGGGATTCTGCCTGGTTAGTGTTTTGCTGAAATGCAAGAACAGTGCTGATTACAAGTGCATGTTTGACTGCATTGAGGCAGCGCAAGGAGGTGCTCCACCAGATATATTTATCTTTGTGGCTGGAGATGGCGGTTATGCCCATGTGATTCGGCTCTTGAAGTCTTGGGGAAAGCGAGTCATTATCTTTGCCCGTCGAGGGTCAGATAGTAGGTTACTGAAGCGGCTTGCTCACGAGTTTTACTTTGTGGATGAACTGCCTGTGTTAGTAGCAGGAGGAAGCAACCATGCCTAACCTTCCTCCATTTCAAAATCCACTCCTTTTTCTCCAGGCTTTAACCCATCGTTCCTACTTGAACGAACATCCAGCGGTAGGAGAAGACAATGAACGGCTAGAGTTTCTGGGTGATGCAACCTTGGGATTTGTGGTTGGAGCGATGCTGTATCGACGTTATCCTAGTTTGCCTGAAGGAAAATTGACGCAGAGACGATCGCAACTGGTTGACCAACCCCAACTGGCGACGATTGCAAATGCACTGGATTTAGGTAGCCAGATGCGAATTGGGCGAGGGGCTGAGAAAGATGGGGGGCGGCAGAATCCGTCACTCCTTAGCAGTACGTTTGAGGCGGTGATTGGAGCCTATTTTCTCGATTCGGGGTTTGAGGCGGTGCAGGCTTATGTGGAAGAGTTGTTTTGCTCTGCTGTGGAAGGAGGTGGGCGATCGTCCATTGATCCTAAAAGCCGATTTCAGCAGTGGGCGTTAGCCAATCTGGGGCATCAGAACCCAACATATCGGGTTATTGATGAATCTGGGGCGGCTCACGCTAAACAGTTCACAATGGTTGTGATGGTGGGTGAAACCGTTTATGGGGTTGGAACCGATCGCAGTAAACCGGAAGCTGGAAAACGGGCGGCAGCGGATGCCCTCAGGCGGCTAGGTTTGGAATAGTCGGTGACATTTAGAGGGATCAGCCCTGATTGACTGACAAAACTCGAATTACCCTCATCCCCCAACCCCTTCTCCCAATTGGGGAGAAAGGGAGCCGGATCGAAGTCCCTCGCCCTTTGGGAGAGGGATTTAGGGTGAGGGGAAAAGATTTATCAGCCAACCAGGGGATCAAAACTGCCTGATCCCTTTAGTTTTGCAGAGGATTTCCGATCGGTTGGTATCGATCGGAGGGAAGAACGGGAATTACAGTCGGATTGAGGGATTGCTGAAGTCAATCGTGTCACGAGTCCCAAAACCACTGGAGGTCGAGAATGAAATTGGGAAGAACGGCTTCACCAGATAGTCGATCTGGGGCAGGTAGAATTTCAACGGCTTGCCCCAAGCGATAAATCTCGACTTGCCGATCGCGCCGATTAATCAGCCACCCCAGTTTTACGCCATTCTCCATGTACTCTTGCATCTTGGCTTGAGCGGCTTCCAGGGCATCACTGGGGGACATCAGTTCCAGCACAAAGTCAGGGGCGATCGGCGGGAATTTCTCTCTTTGTTCGGGGGTGAGGGCATCCCATCGGTCTTGCTTGACCCAGGCTACATCGGGAGAGCGATCGGCTCCGTTGGGCAGTTTAAAGCAGGTAGAGGAATCGAACACTTTGCCTAGCTTCGCCTGACGATTCCAAATGACAAAATCGGCATTAATCTCTGAGTTACGGTTTCCGGTTTCTCCTCCAGTAGGGGACATAAAGACGAGTTCTCCGTTAGCGTTGCGTTCAATTCTCAGGTCGGGATTTGCCCGACAGAGATCGTAGAACTGATCGTCGGTGAGCGGGGCAGAGGAGGGCAGTTGAACGGTTAAAGCGTCCATAGAGTTTGAATTCAGGCTAGGGGTAAGGTAGCAAATTTAGGTCTTGAATAAAGCGGTAATCTCGTTGGTTTTTGCTTAACAGGGGAATGCTCATCTTCATGGCGGTTGCAGCAATTAGGGCATCAGGAATGAGCAGTCCATGACTAAGGTAATAAGTTGTTAGCAGTTGAATCGCCTGATCTGATATCGCTTCATCCAGCTTAATTTGGTCATATCTCTCAAGAAATCGTTGCAGGTTTTGCAGTTCGATGGCGTTGCGGCAACCGACCAGCAGTTCCATTTGCGTAACAACACTGATTACCAACCTTGCGTTTTGCGATTCTGTATTTAATCGATCGATCGCTGTATTAATCGATCGGGCTACATCAATCAAGATATCAGTGTCAATGAGAATCTGTTGCATTGCCATCTGTCCAGTGCTGTTGGCGTATGGTGCGAACCCATGCAGTGCTATCTGCCATTTCGTCACGGTCTTGCCACATGCCAACGAATGGTTCGTTTTGAAAATTGAGTGATTTTGTTTCAGTGGAATGAGACGGTATCTCTAATTTTTGGGTCAGCAGGTTTCTTTCCTCTTCAGATAGGGAGAGAATAATCTGTACGAGGGAGTCAACCAGTTTAGTGTTCATCAGTGTGTTGTAAGCTCCGGGACTGGATGAACCCATTTTATCTTGTGGGTAGCTGCGGCTCTGCTGAGAGGCTCAGGTCGATCCGACGTTTGAAATTTCGTTCTGTGGCAATGCAAGTACTGAGAGGATTGAGAATGCCTTTGCGAATTTCACGCTCTAGGGAATATTTTCTCTCTTTGTGTTTGAAAGTTGAAATTCTGTCTGCAAACAGAGTAGTTACGGAATAAACAAACTTAAGGTCATGTAGAGATTCGGCTTGGGTAATTTTGATTGCCAACGTCCTCAGGTGAGTTGCTAGTTCCTTCGCTTGTTCTTTACTCAATCCGTGATCATGGTAGTAATAATTCACTGCTTCAGCTAACCACTGGGCATGCATGGCGGTTTTCTGGATTTCATGTTGTGCTTTCTCGATCGGTACAAGAAATCGATCTAACAGCATTTGTCGTACATATTCGTCTCGAAGATTAGAGTTATCAATGATGGATAATTCTTTCATCTTCTGTTCGTGCTTTCGTCGATCGCCAGCAGAAACTTCGTCAACGATTTTTTCTAGCAATCCTGTGAATGAAAAAAGGTTCATCGCAATATTAGGTTCCATGATGCAACTCCTGATTGAATACGGTTTGTCTAGCCAAACATCCGATCCCATGCCTCCAGCACTAACCGCTGGGTGCGATACTCCCCGAATTGTTTGATTTCGTTATTTTTCAAAACACGGAAGGTTTCGCTGGGGAAGTCGGAACCGTAGATATCGGCGGGGTCGAGGATGTAGCGGAGTTCGTCTTTGGTGAGTCCGTAGAGTTTGGCGTAGTAGGCATCGAGTTCTGCTCGGAGGAGTGCGCGTCTGTCGGGATTCCAGAGGAAGGGTTCGCCATCGTAGCCCATGTCTTGAGCAAAGGGTTGGAGATCGTAGGTGGTGTAAACGAGTTCGAGGACACGGGAACTGATGAATTCGATGTCGGTTTGGCTGTAGCGATCGGGTGGGATGACGGGGAGTTGATTAAGAACGCCATATGTAAGAGACGGTTGGGTAATTTTATTACGACAAAGGTAATCCAAAACCACCGAATTAAAATTTGCTGCTAATAAAGAGAATCTAAGAGTTTTCTCTTCTGAAAAAACTAGATATAACCCATAAGTGACGGCAGTATTTGGAAGGAAGCTACCAATAATTGTTCTCTCGTCAGTATTCCTAGTTACTCTACGAAAACCGTAGAGCCATTCGTGTTTCCAATTTCTATGTTTTAGTCTCTTGTCAACTTCTGCAACCGGAACCCAATACTGAGTTTGCACCATATTATTGAAGTAGCGATTATTATCTACATAACTTTCCTGTTTTGAATCATATGTAGCATACATATGATCATAATGATGTACCATACGCCCTTCATACATTGGTACATAAATCTGAGTTCCTTTTGTGTATTTCCCTTGTTTAACCTTAAATCCAAATTCTATAAGTTGAGCTTCTGTGCAAAAAATGTTGAAATCATTTGTCACATCAAACATTCGCATAAACGAAATACCCCAAGGGTTTTTACCCGTCTGCTCATTTTCCAAAACGGGAGTATTTTTGTAAATTTTCTTGGTTAATTCTGCATCAACACTCGTTCTAAAAACTGAGCAGGTAAGCGTATTCGGGTTGAGCAGGGCAATGTCTTGAGGTGACAATTGGAAACGGCGCGATCGAGCTTCTGTTTGTTTTGGCTGTGTCAGGAAGAAGGCGAAATTTGTGTGGGCGATCGGCTTTCCACTCATGCAGAGTAGCGAGAATTTGTAGCTGCGATGTACCGCAGAGAATATCGCTTCTCGATTCTCAAAGTCATACAGACTCGCCAACTTTTTCTGTTGTGACAAATCCCCAAAAAATCGCTTACACGTATCATCTGTTGCAATTCCAGTCGGCACAATAATTCCTGCTCTACCCTGCGGCGAGATAATCTCTCTAACCGTTTCTGAAAACACTGCGTAGGTATTCACATCTCCGATCGCCGTTAAAGGAAATCGATGTGACTCACGAACAAACTTACTTTGGGCTTCAGCATCATGTTTCGCTTCGTCAAATGCGGCTGACAATTCAGGATTTTTCTGAGATAACGCCTTGATCAACTTCTCTCGTTCTGCCTTATTCGCTGCATTCGCAATTTCAGCACTACGGGATGCAAAAAACTCCTTCTCCTGCAACTTAATGCGTTCCCAGGGAGGATTGCCCAGCACACAATCAAATCCACCCTGCTCAAACACATCGGGAAACTCCAACGCCCAATGGAAAAACCGCTTCTCCTCCGCCAACTGATTTGCGGCATCCACGATCTTCTGCGTTGTCCAATTCCCTTGCAGCAAATTCTCCAAAGCCGCTGAAGTCGGCAACAGAGCCAAATTCTGCTCCGTAATCGGCATGAAAAATGCTGCCGTCCACAAATTACACGCCGAATAATCCCGCAACCACGACACCAAATGCCGACTGCGGCGATATTTCTCCTCCTTCTCGCGTACCGTTGGCGGGTCATTATCCCGAATCTTGCCAATCTCCCGTGACGACTGGGCATACTGCTCCCTGTCCTGCTCCAGCACATCAAAAATCAGCGACAACTGCCCCTGCTCAATATCCTTCTTCTCCTGCTTATTCGTCTTCTTCACAGCCGACGACAGCTTCTTATCATCCCCCGTCACCGCCTTATACGCCTGATCCGGAATGCCCGACCTCAGACAATCCAGATCCAGCACCCCCACCAGCGAATTGCCGCACTTAATCCGGTGATCCAAAAAGTTCAGCGACATCCCATGACACAACCCCTCAATCCACAACGCCACCTTACACAAGTCCACCGCCAACGGATTGAGATCCACCCCATAGATGCAATGCTGAATCACATCCCGAATCGCCTGTCGTAACGCCTGTGCCCCCGGTTGCGCTTCCCCCGTCCGCACTCGTGCCAGCTCCTTTCCAACTCGTCGGGCTGCTGCCAACAGGAAATGACCTGAGCCACACGCTGGATCGCAGATTTTGAGGGAGAGGAGGGCTTGTTCTTGGAGTTGTTGGAGAGATTTGCCCTCACCCCCAACCCCTCTCCCTGAGGGCGAGGGGAGCTTTCGATCCTCCTTCTCCTCAAGGGAGAAAGAGTTAGGAGATGAGGAGAGCTTCCGATCCCCCTTCTCCCTTGAAGAAAAAGAGTTAGGGGATGAGGAGAACTTCCGATCCCCCTTCTCCCTTGGGGAGAAGGGGCTAGGGGATGAGGGAAAAAACGCCTGATGAATTTTCTCCAGAACGTTAGGTAAATTGGTTTCTACTTCTTCGCTGGTGACTCTGAGGAAGCGTAACCCCAAAGACTCTAGAAGTTCCTGGCGTTGGCGATCGAGTTCCTTTTGCCTATTGTGAACTCCTCCATCGACCTCTACGATCAGTCGCTCCTCATGGCAGAAGAAATCAACGATAAACGTGCCGATCGGATGTTGCCGTCTAAACTTCCGGTTCTCTAACTTCCGGCTCCGCAACGCCTGCCAAAGGATCGCCTCACTTGCAGTTGGCTCCTTCCGAAACTGACGCGCCACCTCCTGCATCTTCTTCTGTATCGCCGCTGGAACTTCCCATTTCTCTTGCTCCTCCTCGCCCGCTGGGAGAGGGGGCTGGGGGGTGAGGGCAGATTGCAACTTTGCCTCAATCACAGGCTCCAACGCACTCTTAATCAATTGCCCCACCAACTCCGGTGGTGTATAGTACGAGCCAGTCGTCTTTCGATCGCTCCCCACCACCAACTGAAACTCATAAATCCCCTGCCGTTGCGCTACCTGGGGATGAAAATCCAACAGACTCTCATAGACACTGCCCAGTTCTTCTACATCCAACGCGCCATAATTCACCCGTCGCAGTTGCCCCTTCTGCTCATACAGCGACAGATACCGCACCGACAGCAGCAAATCATGATTGTCGATCGCGCAGTCATCCAAATCCAGCAATGACTTCGAGCCAAACAAATCCCCATTCAACGGCGACAAGCCCAATAACTTGCCCCGCCAGTTCTCATCAAACAACCGGAACGTTACCCGCAACCCCTGCCACAGGTCTTGAAACCCCTCCCGTCGCCAGGTCGGACGCTCCGCCATTGCTCTCAGGCGATCGATGCTGTAATACTCCCGATAAATCCGTCCCTTCTCGGCATCCTGCCCATCCAGCAACAAATCCCGCGACTCTGCCACCATCAAAAACAACAGCCGATAGATCAGCTTCAGCAATTGACGGTAATAATCGGTGTGGCTCAGAGTGCCCTCATCCCCTAGCCCCTTAGTGTGGCTCAGAGTGCCCTCATCCCCTAGCCCCTTCTCCCTTTGGGAGAAGGAGGATCGGAAACTCCCCTCGCCCTCCGGGAGAGGGGTTGGGGGTGAGGGCATTAACCGTTGCCGCAACGCCTCATTCTCAGGATGTTGTAAAAACCCCGTCCCTAACTGGATCAAGGCTTTCTCTACCCCATCTCGCAGTCGATCGCGTACCCGCCCCCCCTGTTGCAGCGTCTCCTGGTGATAAAACTCCAGCAAACACTCGTCTGCGTCCTCCATTCCCTGCGGTAGGCGCGATCGGTGGAACAGCCGATAGAACAGCCCAAACTCAGCAAAGTTCTCCCCGTTGAGAATCTGCTCTAAATCAAACTCGATATAGGTCAGGCGCGTCATCAACGACGAATCCCGCAGCAATCGCCACTGCAAGCCATTCGTCACCACACCCCACAAATGCTCCGTCCGGTTGAGATACTCCTGCATCAACGCATGGGCAGATAACCGAGGCGTACCACTGGGCGGACGCTTTTCTAACCCAACCCGACATCCAAGAATATGAATTGGCGGCTTATCTTCTCCAGGGTTAGTACGGTGAGAAATCGCATAGGTCTGCCCGTCAACTACCTCTGCTTTCGCCGTATAGATCGGCTCATATCCTAAACTCCGCAACAGCGGCACTGCCCACTGCTCACGGGTCACACTCGTCGCTGAATCATCCTCTGGCAATCGCCCAAATGCCCGTTGAAATGCTGCCCAATATGCCTTCGCATCTCCCCACGCAACCGCAATCTCATCCGCCAGCTTATCCGCCTTACTGAAGCCAAAATCCTCGATCGCCTGTCCCTTGAAGTTGCCCGCCAGTAATTCACTCGTCAAATCCGGCGCGATCAAATTTCCTTCAATTTGAACCCCAGCCAATGTCACAGATGCAACAGCCATTGCTAACTCCCTATGTCCACCCAAAATCCAAACAGGTTAAAGCAGAATGGCTCTCTCACAAGCCATCCAAAAACCTGGGCTAATTCATTTCTTTACCGCTCTCCCCAGCCGTCACCAGAAGAGGTTGTATAAAAATCCAATGTGGTCGCAGAAAGTTTCTGTAAAGGGGGCACAAAATTTCCTGCTGGTTCTAGAGTTCCACAGGCGATCGGGGTTTCTAACACTCAGAGATCAAGAATCGTAGAAATACTGAGGAAAAACAACTGCACAACTTAAATGGCTCGATCGCTTATCCCATTGGCTGCAAAACATACACTCCCAAAATATCCATCGGCAACTGTGGCTTCACCTTAATTTGTCCTTCCTTAGTAATCGCCCTCACCCGCCGATGGGACTGCGAAAGAGACTGCGATCGGTTCTTTGCCAGAAACTCCAGTTCCTCCTGCAATTCATCCAATCGTTCCAATAACTCTGCAATTTCCATTCGTTTCAACGCGATCGGTCTATCTCCGGTTGGTTGTACTTGTTGTAGCAAATTCTGGGCTTCCTCTGGCTCCATCCACAACGGATTAGAAGGTGAACCCGTAAAACCAGCCACCAAGCACTCTTCTGCCAATAGACTCTGATGGTTGCCGCCTTCCAACAGATGCCTCAACCGTAACAGCAACAACGTTGTGCGCTTCTCCACCGCATCCGTTACCGTAAATCCACACCGAGCTGCGATCGGCTCCTGGCTCTCCAATGCCTCTTCCAGCAAATGCCGGGACAGTTCTTCCACCAGAGGATGATTCCGCCCCACATACTCCACCCTCTCCGGCGTTGGACTGGTAAACGAAATCAGCCGAGATTTATCTCCTAAACGCGATCGAACACATAACGGTGGAGATTGCAGCAACCAGCCCTGCTTTTTCTTCACCAGCGAACTGCTCAACCGCTCACAGGCAGACCGGACAAACCGCTCCACATCCTGCTCATCGCCCAGGATGCGATCGGACTCAATCAACTCCTGCTCCACCTCTTCCGGCTTAATCGCCCGTTGGGCAAAGCGCGTACGGCTGATTTTCTCCCGCTCTACTGCCCGATCCCAACTCTTGTGAACCTGCTCCACCGCCGATTCTTCCGAATCCAACAGATTCAACAACGACAATTGCTCTGCATCGGTGGCGCGATCGAACAGAGACTTGAATACCGCCTCCGACACGGTGGCACTATCCATCGGTACGGGCACCGTAATCCCCAATGCCTTGTGGATCTGCACTGCCTTGCGGATCAGCACCTCCAGCACCGCCCCATCTACCGGATTATCCTGCCCGTACAGCAGATACGTCTTCACCACCGGGGTCGTTTGCCCGTAGCGATCGATCCGCCCTTCCCGCTGCTCTAGCCGATTCGGGTTCCAGGGCAAGTCATAGTGCAAAACCGCTGAAAAATGCTCTTGCAGGTTCACCCCTTCACTCAGGCAGTCCGTTGCCACCAGCACTCGCTGCGGATATTGGGTCAACTCCGTTAAGCGAATCTCCCGTTCATCCTCTGATTGCTCTCCCGTAATCGCAATCACCCGTACTTTGCTACCCTTCTTCTCCAACTTTTGTTTCAGTGCATCTGCCACATAATTTGCCGTTGCAATGTATCGACACCAGATGATTGGGTTGAAGCCCTCCTCCAATAGAGAACTAACTGAGGCGATCGTCGCCTGCAACTTCGCATCTTTTCCCCCAAACAACTGCTGTGCCGACTGGACAAACGCCCTCAGCTTACGCCGCTCCGAATCTTTGTAAGACTGCTGCCCCTGCTCCACTGCCAGCGTGGGTTGGGCATCCGAAGCCTGCTCCTGCTCCGTCGGATCATAGACATACGTTCCCAGCAAATCTTCATCTAGCTCAACTAAATCCTCCACTTCCCGACTCCCCACTCCCGGTTCCCGACTCCCGGCTCCTGACTCCCGACTCCCCACCTGCTTACTCAACGTCGCCACAGCCGCCGCAGGAGAAGACATTACACAGCGAATCAACGCCAACGCTGACCAGTACCGTCCTCGCCGTTGGGCATAGCTCATATCAGCAGTCGTCGTCTTCACAATGCCCCGCGCAAACGCATAAACCTCATCAAACAATGCCCGATATTCCCTGGATAGTTTGTAAGGTTGCTCTAGGGGGTCGCGTTCCGGGAAAGGCGTTTCATTCCCCAGCCACAGCTTCACATCTGCCCGCCGCCGCTGCACAAAATGACTCGCCAACTTCACCCGTTCTGCTTCTGTGAGACGTTCCAGATTCAACGCCTCAAATTCAGGATGAAGCAATCCCAGTAGCGATAGGAACGATGCCTCAATGCCGCTATGGGGTGTCGCCGTCAACATCACCAAATGCTGGTCTGCTTTCTGGGCAATCTGCTGCACCAGTTGATGGCGTTGCTGTTGGGAAGCCGTTTGTTTACCAGGACGGGCACAGGTATGTGCCTCATCTACAATCACCAAATCTGGGCAATGGGTGAGAAAGCTGGCGCGTCGTTTTTCTGACTTGGCATAGTCCAAACTCACCACCAGATGTCGATAGTAGCTGAAGATGTGGTGATCCCCCGCAGGCAAGCCCCGCTCCAACTTGCCCACTGTCCCCGATCGCACTACTACCGCATCAATATGAAACTTCTCCTGCAATTCCTTCTGCCACTGATCGCACAAATGCGGTGGACACAACACCGCTAACCGTTGCACCTCACCGCGATCGAGCAATTCACGGGCAACCAACCCCGCTTCGATCGTCTTACCAATCCCGACATCATCCGCAATCAACAGCCGCACGGTTTCCAGACGTAGTGCCATCAGCAACGGCACAATTTGATAGGGACGCGGACGCACCGACAATCGCCCCAAACACCGAAATGGCCCTGCCCCATTCCGCAAACTGAGCCGGGCTGCATCCATCAACAGTTGAGCTGCCGTATGATCCTGCACCGCTGAGGCGATCGGCACTGGAAACTGAGCAGGTTCGAGGCTTTCCAGTTCAAGTGGACGGTAAAATCCACAGATCTGGTCTTCACTCCCGCTGAGTGGACGCAACCGGATTAGCTCTGGAGTTTCAGAAGGAAGAATAATCCAATGACGATTGCGGCAGGTGACGATCGAGCCTGGGCTAAGAAGAGATGAAGTGAGCATGATGAGCGATCGAGAATTGGGCAGCAGGGTAGCAGGTAGAACTTCCCTATTTCAGAATTCCCAGAATTCGATCGTCCTCCCGAACCAATCAGGAAACTTTGCCAAATCCTTAAGTTGTTGCAACTCGATAAGCATTCTTGGCTTCACCCAAATACAACCCTATTTGGAACCTGCACAGGTCGTTAGTTTCTGATGTGTCTGGGAACCATAGTTCAAGATTCCAGCCTTAACAATGTTATTTAGCAGGAATAATCAAAAACTTTAGGAGATCTCTTCACATGGACACTGTTGCGCTAAAGCCAAATGTTCAGGCTTTGCAGGCGGATGTGCTTAAGCTGTTGGAAAATGTGAGCCAATTAATGGATCGAGCAAGTAAGGCTCTCAAATCAGACAGTTCTGGCGAACGATATGCTCAGTTCCATGAGGAGATCGCCAAGGAATCCCACAAAGTTAAGCACCTTGAACTTAGGATGGCGATCGTTGCTCCGATGAAAGCGGGTAAATCGACCATCATTAACGCGATTGCTGGTCAAGATCTATTGCCAAGCCGCAATGCGGCAATGACAACATTGCCAACAGAAATCATGTTTAAGGCAGATATACCAGAACCCATTTTAGTGGTGCCCTTTGAAACGCTAACGGCTTTTGAGCAAGCATACCGAAGCCTGGAATACAAAATCAGAAATCGAGGACTTGAGTGGGTACACGAGCAGTTAGGAGAATATCCACATCTCCATCGCTTAGAGCGTATTTCTAAATAAATGATTAAATCACTTCCTGCTGTTCCCCTAAACGTTGCAACATTAAGCGAATCATT
>PVWD01000180.1 GCA_003003615.1 filamentous cyanobacterium CCP2
GCCTTCCCCAATCACCGTGCAAATAATTGGTACATTGAGGCGAAACATTTCCCGCAGGTTGTAGGCGATCGCTTCCCCTTGTCCTAGTCGCTCTGCTTCCAAGCCTGCCCAAGCTCCTGGCGTATCAATGAAGGTGAGAATCGGCATACCAAAGCGATCGGCATGATTCATCAGGCGCATGGCCTTGCGATAGCCTCCGGGTGAAGCCATACCAAAATTTCGCACTACATTATCTTTGGTATCTCGTCCTTTTTGGTGCCCCAGAACCACCACCGGACGGCCCTCCAACCGGGCAATCCCTCCAACCAAGGCCAGATCATCAACCCCCGTAGTGCGATCGCCGTGTAGCTCAATCCATTCATCGGTCATGGCTTGAACATAATCCAAGGTGCTGGGGCGACGGGGATGACGGGCAACTTGAATTCGTTGAGAGGGGGTCAGGCTACTAAAAATCTCTTGCCGCAACTGCACTGCCCTTGCCTCTAATTGCCGAATCTGAGCCGAGACATCTACTTCATTCTCTTCTGCCAGTTCTCGAATTTGGGTGATTCGAGCATCTAGCTCCGAGAGGGGCTTTTCAAAATCGAGAAGGATTGGTCTGCGCTCTGGAGTTGCCATGAGGATCGTTGAATATGAGCCTGTTAAATATGAGCCTGCCAAACAGTATCTTATCGCACAGGCGCGATCCACAGAGTTCCCGATTACCGAACCTGCTAAGAGTGGTAAAGTTCTGCAATCATCCTGTCTGAAACTTGATGAGTTGGGGCATCAAAGAAAATTTGACCATGACGCAGCCCAATCATCCGATCGCAATGGCTTCGGGCCAGCTCGACCGAGTGCAGGCTCACCACCAGCGTTTTACCAGACTCCTGCACCAAATCGCGCAGTAAATCCATCACTTCTCGGCTAAGTTCCGGATCAAGGCTGGAAACGGGTTCATCTGCCAAAATCACTGTCGGATTCTGCACTAGCACACGAGCGATTGCCACCCGTTGTTGTTGCCCTCCAGAGAGGCGATCGGTGCGCTCATACAGCTTTTCAGGAATGCCGACCCGATGTAAGGCCTTGGCTGCGGACTGACGATCGAACGGGTACAGCAAAGACAAAGCTGCCTTACCAAACGACCATCGCCCTAAATGTCCAGCATTGACATTGTGGATGACCTGCAAATTATTCACTAAATGAAACTGCTGGTAAATCGTGCCAATTTGCCGTTGCACCTGACGCAATTGCTTCACGGACAGATGATTCAAGTTATGGCCCATTGCCCAAACTTCACCCTGCGTCGGTGATGCTGTGCCATTAAGTAATTGCAGCAGCGTACTCTTTCCGGCCCCGCTTGACCCCACCAACGCCACCCGCTCACCGGGATAAATTTGTAGGGTAATGCGATCGAGGGCAAGGAGGCGATCGAACTGCTGCGTCACCTGTTTCAAGTCAAAGACAGGTAAAAGTTCCCCCATTAGTTTTGAATCTTGCCAATTTGCCGACCGATGGTTTCAATCTCAGCATAGTTAGAATTTTCAGTTTCAATGAACCGATCGGCTCCAAATAGCTCCAAAATTTCCTGATGCTCCGGATTAGTGGCATCCAGATTCAGCAATGCTGCCTGCACCCGCTCTACAAAATCATCGCCATACTGCTCATTCACTTCCGGGTTAATCACCCAATGATAGTCATAGTAGGCAGGGGTTTCCCAAATCACCTGAACGCGATCGAGATCCACTTCTCCGGCTTCCACTCGGCTTTCCCACACCTGCTTGTTCAAAACACCCGCCTCATAGGTTCCTGCTTGCACAAGCTGAATCGTGGCATCGTGGGAATTGGAAAAGCCCACTTCTCCCCGGAAGTCTTCCAGGCGAACACCACTCTGCTGTAGGAAATGCTGAGGCATCAGCCGTCCGGAGGTAGAAGACTCGCTGCCAAAGGTGAGGGTACGCCCTTTAAAAACTTGCAGTTCGTTAATATCGTCGATCGGCTCAATGCCAGAGGCTGTGTTGGCAATAAAAACGCTGCGAAAATCGGCATCAATTTCTCGTTGGGCGATCGCCTCTGCGCCGGGAACCTGCAACCGTGCCTGTACTCCCGTTAACCCACCAAACCACACCATATCCAGGTCGCCAACCCGAAAGGCCGTCACCGCCGCCGCATAGTCTGTCACAGGTTTATATTCCACTGGCACACCCAATTCTTGACTCAGGTAATCCGACAACTTGCTATACAACCGCTGTAGCTTTTCTGGATCTTGATCAGGAATTGCCCCCGTGACAAAGGGTTGAGTGGCAACCTGCCCTTCTGTTCCAGCCGATGAACCAGCCTCAGAACCCGGAGCGCAAGCCGACAAAGGAAGCAGTACAGACAAAAGAATTGGAACAATTAAACTTTTCATTGGAACACTCATTTCTGGATTTTTCCCATTCCCGTACAGACGTGAAATTTCGCGTCTCTACCCCTCACTCCCCATCCCCCAATACCGAATCATTTCTGCCACTGACCAAGCCTGCGCGATCGCCCCTCTGGGCAAATGGGGTGGATCACCATCAAAAATTTCCGACATGGAATCAAAGCAGGCTTGCTGTTCAAAATGTTCGATGAGCGGCTGCCAGTCAAACGGTACAGGTTGATCAGGGTAAAACCGTTGCCATGAGCGAATAAACGGGCCCACCAGCCAACTCCAAACGCTTCCTTGATGGTAGGCTCGATCGCGCTGCCAAATTCCCCCGACGTATTTGCCCACATATTGCGGATCAGCCGGATCAAGAGAACGCAGCCCATAGGGAGTCAGCAATCGATCGCGGGCAATCTGCAAGACCCGTTGCCCCACCTGTTCTGAAAAGCCACAGTGATGTAAAGACAGCGCAATCACCGCATTAGGACGAATGCTGCTATCAGGATAATCATCTGGGGCGATCGTGTCATATAGATAAGATTGAGCCGGATTCCAAAACTTTTGTAGCGATCGTTTGACCTGCTGAATTTGGGAACTGTAGCGGCGGGCTTGATTCACCAAAGCCACACTATCCATTTCTGAGTGCTGCTGAAGTTGGAACGCCCATTTTTCCGCCCAGCAAAGAGCTGAATACCAGAGGGCATTAATTTCCACCGCCTTTCCGCGTCGAGGAGTCACGGGTTCTTGTTTCACCACCGCATCCATCCAGGTCAAGGCCACATTGGGAGCATCCCACGTCACCAACCCATCAAAGGCATCCACCCGGATGTTGTACCAGGTTCCCGCCATCAGCCCTTTGTAAATGCGCCCCACGATCGGGTATTGTTCCACTAAAAACGCCCAATCTCCAGTCGCTTCCAGGTAAAGCCCTAGGGTTTCAATCCACCACAATGCCGCATCAATACTGTTGTAAAAGGGTTGAGTTCCAGCATCGGGGAAGGCATTGGGAATTAATCCTTGCTGGCAATATTGCCCAAAGGTTTTCAGCAAGCCTTTTGCCAAGTCGTATCGCTTAGAAACGAGGGCCAATCCAGGCAAGGCAATTAACGTATCCCGTCCCCAATCGTTAAACCAGGGATAGCCAGCAATTACAGTTGGCCCATCAATGGAAGCGCGATGCACAATGAACCGATCGCCAGATTTGAGCAGGCGGAAAGGGAGGGGAGTAGGGAGTGGGGCAGAAACGAAAGAGGTTAGATCCTGCGAATTCGATTCTGCATCCCCTGATTCCTGACTTCTGACTTCTGACTCCTGACTCCTACCTTCTGATTCTTGCTCCCCTACTCCCCACTCCCGGCTCCCGACTCCCCCAAAAATTCTCCTCAAACGCTGCTGTTCCTCAGCAATGGCCCGATCGAGGGTTTGGGCATCTAGCATCATTAGGGAAAGTCCTTCCCCATTGCGGACTCTGGCTTCTAGGGTGACGGTGTCACCGGGGTTGAGCGTTGTAGTGAGCACTCCAGGAGTGTATAGATCTTCGCGATCGGACAGTCCGCGATCGGTTTCTTCAGGATAACGGTAGCCCCAATACCACATACCATCGGGCTGATAGCGTCCCTGACTCCAGCTAAGCTGCCAGGAGGTGCCTACCCATGCCGGACTTTTAGCCTGGAGCAAGATGCACTGAGACTCCATCAGTTGGACAAACTCCAAATCAGGGTCGGCGTGCTGCTGATAGTGAAAAATTCGATCGCCGATTAGAGGACGCAAATTCAAAATTGCAGGTTCGATACCCTCATAGCGATAATCGACTAAAACAGAATGATGGAATTGTGGCAGTTCGCCTGTCTGCTGCGCGGGAATGAGTCCGTAGGGCATGATGAGCCGCCGTCTGAGCCGCCAATGATTCCAGTTCCACGTCCAGGTTGGCACCGGATCAACTTGAAACGATTGCAAAAAACGGTAGCCCATCGGGGCGATCGCTCCGCTCGTCCAAAAGTTCGTTCCCAGGTCAAACACCTGCCCCCGAATTTCCAGGCTGGCATCAATCCGAGAAAGCAGCAGGGTTCTTTGTCCGGGTGGCTCCAATGCCGCAATCAACCAACCATGATAGGTGCGCGTATGGGCATCACATACCGTTCCACTGGCAAAGCTCCCCAATCCATTGGTCAACAACCATTCCCGCCGATCTAAATCATCCATGAGCGACTATCCGCACTGATTCAATGAACCCAGACTCAACTAACCCCAAGATTTCCATACAGACGCAAAATTTCGCATCTTTCCCGAATCTTTTTCCTCCCTACTCAAAATCGTTATGACTATGATATATTCGTAACAGTTCGTAAATTATACGAGGTTGTGAGCCTCTGGGACGCGAGCCAGAGAACTCTCTCACAATACGTTCACACAATACCGTTAAAGTCATCGCGAGTTGCTATTGAAGGAGCATAATTCATGACTGAGCATGCCGAAGGTTGTATCCGGGTTGGTCAATCTGCACCCGATTTCACAGCAACAGCTGTGTACGATCAGGAATTCAAAACGATCAAATTATCCGACTATCGCGGCAAGTATGTCGTTGTGTTTTTCTACCCGTTAGACTTCACCTTCGTTTGCCCGACTGAAATCACGGCATTCAGCGATCGTTACGAGGAATTCAAAGCCCTTAATACAGAAGTCTTAGGGGTGTCCGTAGATAGCGAATTCTCTCACCTCGCTTGGATTCAGACCGATCGTAAGTCTGGTGGTGTGGGTGATCTGAACTATCCTTTGGTGTCGGATATCAAGAAAGAAATCAGCACAGCTTACAACGTGCTTGATCCTGAAGCTGGGGTTGCCCTGCGCGGATTATTCATCATCGACAAAGATGGCATCATCCAGCACGCAACGATCAACAACTTGGCATTCGGCCGGAGCGTTGATGAAACCCTGCGGACGCTGCAAGCCATCCAGTACGTTCAGTCTCACCCTGATGAAGTTTGTCCGGCAAACTGGCAGCCTGGTGAGAAAACCATGAACCCTGACCCTGTGAAGTCTAAGAATTACTTTGCGGCCGTATAGGGCATGGGTTAAAGCATTCGGCTAGCTCGATTGAGTGAGCCAACTTCACAAGTTGAGGTAACTCCAAGGAGAGTTAGGGACAACCTAAGTTCACCTTGGAGTTTTATTATGATGAGTGGGAACGTAGGGGTGGGAAAGTAAAGTCTGAGCCAAGATGATTGACGACGATCGAATTCATTCCATCATGCAAACGCTGAGGGCGGATCTGCCTCACCTGTTTGAGCGGGATATATCCTACGAGATTTATTCACAGGAGATTTACTTTCACGATCCGGTGAATACGTTTAAGGGCAAATTCAACTACCGGATTATTTTTTGGACGTTGCGGTTTCACGCTCGCCTGTTTTTCACTCAAATCTTTTTTGACCTCCATGACGTGACCCAACCATCAGAAGATGTGATCCTGGCGACCTGGACGGTGCGGGGAACTTTGCGCGTTCCCTGGAAAGCTCAGATTTTCTTCAATGGCACTTCCACCTACAAACTGAATTCAGCCAGAAAAATCTATGAACACCAGGACACCTGGGATCGAAAACCGATCGAAATCCTCCGGCAATTTATTCGCAAAGCACCTGCTAGCGAGTCTAAATCCTGAGGTTAGGAAAGATCGCCCATTGATTTGAGTGATTTACTGGTTTAATCGGCCTCAGCCTCAAGCGACGATCGCCAATGAACGATATTGTCTAAATCTTGAGCAGACCAGTGCTGATAATATCCCATTTTTTGCAGGTGGGCACTCGCGGTTTGTAAAGACCGTAACCGCTGCACCAATACCAGCAAATATTCACCATTGCTTGTGTTGATGTGGCTAAGCGTCGTTTCTGGATTTCCTGGATGATCAACCAACGCGATGAGATCATGCTTGGACAAAACCGGATTTAACTTCTGCACCTGGGCAACCAATTCATGCCCGTCTACCAGCGTAGGATGGGTAGCTAAAATCGCCACTTCCCAGTGTTCATTCCAGTTTTGGGACATCGCCAGGAGGGTTTGGCAGGTTTCCAAGAACGTCTGACACACATGAATCATGACGCGCCGCTCCAACCACGCTTGGCGACAGTAAGGACAGGGGGGCAGGTTAGAGAATTCAGACTGGGGAACACTGAGAAAATCCTTGACCCAACGATCTAAGTGCTGTTGCACTTGGTGGGGATAAAGTTGCTGCATGAGTAGAGAGAATTCCGATAGACTGCCTGACCTAGAAGATAGAACTGAGACGACATTTATATTTCTTAATAGTTTTTCTGATAGAGAATAATGTGAAATCTACTTTTGGGTAGATTTTTCTATCGAGAGAATAGAGCCAATTCAATATAAATCGCTGAAACTCAGTAGGCAAATTGTTGAAATTCGATGGTTGGAATTACGATCGCAATACCTTTAGCCGACCGCAATTTGATAGGCTGAATAAAGGTGTGATAAGACCAGTACCTTAGGCAATTTCCCGCATGGATACCAAAGCGTTTAAACGATCGCTCAACAGTTCTGCCAACTACCACCGCAAGGGGTTTGGGCATGATGCTGAAGTTTCGGGGCAAATGCAATCTGAGTATCAGAGCGACTTGATTCAGCAGATTCGGGAAAACAATTACACCCTTCAGCGGGGAGATGTCACGATTCGCTTGGCGGAGGCTTTTGGCTTTTGTTGGGGGGTCGAACGGGCTGTGGCGATGGCCTACGAAACGCGCCAGCATTTTCCCACTGAGCGAATCTGGATCACCAATGAAATTATTCACAACCCTTCCGTGAATCAACGCTTGCGGGAAATGAATGTGAGCTTTACCCCAGTAGAGCAGGGAAGCAAGGATTTTTCAGGTATAGAACCAGGGGATGTGGTGATTTTGCCTGCCTTTGGAGCCAGCGTCCAGGAGATGCAACTCCTCAACGACAAGGGCTGTACGATCGTTGATACGACCTGCCCCTGGGTTTCTAAGGTATGGAACACGGTCGAAAAGCATAAGAAAACTCAGCACACTTCCATTATTCACGGTAAATACAACCATGAAGAAACGATTGCCACAAGCTCGTTTGCTGCCACGTATTTAATCGTGCTGAATATGGCAGAAGCGCAGTACGTCTGCAATTACATCCTGAATGGCGGCGATCGAAATGAGTTTATGGCAAAATTTAGCCGTGCTTGTTCCAATGGATTCGATCCCGATCGTGACCTAGAGCGAGTTGGAATTGCTAATCAAACAACCATGCTTAAGGGCGAAACGGAGCAGATCGGGAAGCTGTTTGAGCATACGATGATGAAGAAGTATGGCCCTGATAAGCTGAATGATCATTTTCTCAGCTTTAACACGATTTGCGATGCTACCCAAGAACGGCAAGATGCCATGCTTAATCTTGTAGATGAACCATTAGATCTCATGGTAGTGATTGGTGGTTTTAATTCTTCCAACACTACACACCTCCAGGAAATTGCCATCGATCGCAGTATTCCGTCTTACCACATCGACAGTGCCGATCGGATTTTGGGCAACCAAATTGAGCATAAGCCGCTTCACCAAGATTTAGAAATTAAAGAAAATTGGCTGCCAGGTGGAAAAATTGTTGTGGGAGTCACGTCTGGAGCTTCAACCCCCGATCGAGTGGTTGCCCAGGTGATTGAAAAAATCCTGGAATTGCGGTCAGCGGCAGTCCAGACATACACCAAACTGTAACATTTTTGACTTGATTTGCCCGATCATTTGATGCTACGCTCTTCAGCTATGGCTGTCTTTTGGGTTGCCCAAACTTAAAAGATAGCTGGACACCTAGAGACAAATTCTCTAGCGGAGGCCAAGCGTTGCCGACCAAGCTACACGCTCAACCTCCTAACCGCAGACTATCGCGGGTAGTCCGGGCTAGGGTGTATGATAGCACCCGATGCTCTCGGCTTGCCCTGTCTGTAAGTTGAGGGCGAGTCTCTAGGGTTTCTTCAAACCCTGGAACAAAGGAGATTTACAACTCATGGCTCAAGCATTTATCGGTCTGCCTCCCAAAGGCGATCGGCTTATTTCACCTGCCCGTCGCTCTGTCAAAATCCTGATGATCGGACAACCCGAAGATGTGGAAATCACGATTGCTCGTCTGTATCAATGTAACTTCTGCCGAGTGGAAGACTGGTCAAAACCCTTACCCTTCTCGCAAATCCAGCAAGCCACCACCAAAGAACCCGGTGAAATCATGCGAATCTATGTGCGATCGATGACCCTCTAAGTAAAGGCGCACAACAGTGCAGTCCCTACCTCTCTTGTGGGGTGGGCATCTTGCCCGCCCAGTCAACTGAGCAAACCGATCGTTCAGATCATTCCATCTACAATCCTTAAATTATCCTGTTTCACTTCTCAAGGGCGATTGAATTTTGGGCCATGAAGAATGGAGGAGAGGAAATGGGCGATCGGTTTTTTAGCTTGCGTCGGCAATTCCCACTTTGGACTCTAATGGCTTTTCACCTTAAACCCGACACAATAAACTCCACACAATACACAATAAACTCCACACAATCCCAAACACAGTCTTTACAATGAGTTTCGCTTCCACCTCGTATAATGGGCGGGGAAAGATCCAGATGGGAGACCGTGAACGTGGCAGAGTTACAGACAACCGATGGAACCTCCATTTCCGATATTTTGGCGATCGCTCGCACCTTGGGGTGGGGGGCATCGAAAATTTTGCGATCGTACTATTTTGACGAACCCCATGCGGACGGAACGGAACGAGAACTAAATATTCAGGATAAAAAAGATGGCCCTGTAACGGCTGCCGACCTTGCCGTGAATCGATACATTCTCGATCGGTTAGAAACAGCCTTTGGCCATGAAAACTTTGGCTACCTCAGCGAAGAGACATACAAAGCCAAGGGGAAGCCCGAACCAATTCCACAAGACTGGGTTTGGATTATTGATCCGCTAGATGGCACTCGCGATTTTATTGATAAAACTGGAGAATTTGCCTTTCATTTAGCCCTAACCCACAAGGGTCGTCCAGTGCTGACGGTTGTGGCATGTCCGGCCTTAGAAAAGCTGTATTATGCCGTGTTGAATGGGGGAGCTTATGTGGAAACTTCTGATGGTGAAAGTACACCCTTGAAAGTGTCCCAACGAAGCCAGCTTGAAGACCTTACCGTTGTGGTGAGCCGCACCCATCGCGACGATCGGTTTAACAAACTGCTTCAGCAATTATCTTGCCAAAATCAGCTTGCAGTGGGCAGTGTGGGGGGCAAAATTGGGGCGATCGTTGACCAACGAGCAGATGTATACATTTCGCTATCTGGCAAGTCTGCTCCAAAAGATTGGGATATGGCTGCTCCCGAATTGATTCTGACCGAAGCAGGCGGACGGTTCACCCATGCAGATGGCTCTCCTCTCACCTACAACACGGGGGATGTCAACCAATGGGGCTGTTTGATTGCCAGCAACGGGCATTGCCATGATGAACTTTGTGCAGAAATTAGCCAAACTTTAGCGGCGATTGATCAAGGGTAATGGGTAGGGTAGCTAGTTTATTGATGATTCATGACTAAAACCATCTTTCCTTTCATCGAACCAGCTTCCAGGAGTTGATGGGCTGCTGCTGCCTCTTCTAAGGAAAAAATATGGGCTAGATGAATCTTAAGTTGTCCCTGATCAATGAGACGGGCGCACTGCTGAAGGATTTTAGCCTGATCTTTCTGGGCATCTGTCAATCCTTTGAGCATGGGGGTTAGCATCAACTCAAAGCTCACTCGCAAGTTCCGATCGCGGGCCGTTTTCCAATTCGTATTTGCATCTGGTGCTAGAAGCGTAACAACATCACCATAGACACTCGTTGCAGCAAAAGATTGAGATAAAACCATTCCACCTACCGTGTCAAAAGTCATCTCAACTCCTTCGCCATTCGTCCACTCTAGCACTTCCTGAATGGTGTCTGTTTGCGTGTAATGAATAGCGCGATCGGCTCCAAGTTGTTTGACAAACGCTGCCTTTTCACTGGAACTTACCGTAGTGCAAACGCTTGCTCCTGCCAACTTCGCCAACTGAATTGCAACATGTCCCACTCCGCCCGCTCCAGCATGGACTAAAACTCGTTGTCCGGCTGCCAGCTTTCCGCGATCGTACAACGCTTCCCAAACAGTAATCAGCACAAGGGGGGCCGCAGCAGCTTCAGCAAAGCTGATGGTTTTTGGCTTGGGAGCAGCAAACTTTTCATCCACAATGGCATACTCTGCATAGTTTCCGGGATGTCCGCCCAGCCCACCATTACAAAAATAAACTTCATCTCCCACTTGAAAATGCTGCACTGCTGCACCCACCGCTTCCACCACGCCCGCCCCATCACAGCCTAAAATCGCTGGCATTTGCTCTGGGTAAAACGTCCCGCGCTGACGCAGTTTTGTATCAATTGGATTAATTCCAGCCGCATAAAGCCGCACGAGTAACTCGCTTTCTGCACGAATTTTAGGATCAGGAACAGAATGTACCTGCAACACATCGGGACTGCCTACAGCGGTCATCAATACAGCTTTCACGATCGTCTCCCTTCTCGATGCGACACCTCAGCTATCAGCATACCGGAAGGCAACAACCCAAAATTTAGCTTACCAATATAAAATCCAGCCGGTCAGACTTACAATTTCTGCAAAGATGGGCTTAGCCGATCGCTATTTGTAGCTGGCAGTTTGCCAAACTTCATCCTCGCCATTGCCATCTATCTAACCGACTGGATAAACAATCCAAATCTAAGCCGGCTCAACCAAGGCTGTTTACGCTGAGGGGAACCAGTTCGCCGTGCATCGTCAAGCCTAACAACATCGGTTCACGGGGTTTTATCAGCGCACCCGTGAGCACACATTTTTCTTCTTTTTGAGCCACCGCCTCCATACTGGCTCGAATCTCCGATCGCTCCAATTGGGGTTCATAGTCTCCCGTCTTCTGCCGCACATAGCTCCACAAAATATCGCGGATGAGAGCCTGATAGCCCTGATTGCCAGATAGCTCTTTCAGTTTTTCCTTCAATTCACGCTCCAAGCGGATGCTGGTGACTTCCATGTCGGTGGTTGCAGTTCGATTCATCGTGTACATGATTTCCTCCAAATTGACAAAGGGTTTCTGGGTTTATTTTCACGAAAGTTCTGGACACTTCCGTAATACAAGTGTAGTATGTTAAAAGTTAGATGCAAGGTTTATCTCCCGTGAGGCGAGCCATGACCCAAACACAGATGCTCAGATTAACACTTACATCCATTTCGCAGCGAATCAACCTGTCTGGTGATGGCAAGGGCGCGATCGTTGGCGTAGAGTGTGCTGTTGAGCGAGGGCTTGGTTCGTCAGGTATGGGTTCCGCGATCGGTAACAACATTGGCTTTGTGGGGGCTGAGTCCCTGCAAGGTGGCTCTCTGCAAGCTGGCTTTATGCGTGGCGGTTTTGCGCGTGGCAGCTTCATGCATGGCGGCTTTATGCATGGCGATTCTATGCAGGATGCAGAGGGTTCCGCAAAGTTTGGCGGCGGCGTTGTTTTGGTTGATAGGCATAATCTATCTGTACAAGATCTATCTGTACGAGATCTACCCTTACAGGATTGGCCGATTCGACACCAGCTAGGCGGGCTATTACCAGCACAAAGAAGCGGGAGGGACAGATGCAACCTTTTTTGCAACCCCACTGTACCCACTCAGGATTAGGAAAGCTTCAGCGTTTTTCCAACCCCCGCTTCTTAAGCTACCGAGGCGGGGGTTCTTAATCTGACCGTGAACTCCAGTCATTACAACGCCAACAGCTTTTTATTTTTGCCACTTATTTATAACGGTCAGCATTGTCACCTAACGATCAACAGGGGATGGAGTCTCGGTCATGCTGAAGGTTACATACACTGAAAGCGGCTTGCACCTGGAACGCCTAAATGAAACGCTTGAAGACTGGATTACGCTGCGCGTGATTTTGGCACTGCGGACAGGGCATCGTCTGATGCTAGAAGCCAGCACGGCATCGGTTCTATTTCCGGTTCACTCATTGGATGAAGCTGCCCTGGAGGTAGCAATTCTTCAAGAAGATTCAGGAATTGTTGCGATGTCAATTTGCGATGCAGACCACCTTGAGGTGTGCGTTCAGGGAACGTGGGTTACGTCTAGTTCAGATGAGGAGGGCATCTTCATTGCCCAACTGCATTCCTGCACAGAGCAAATTCTTTTGCAGCTTTGGCAAGTCGCACATCGTCAGACATTTCCGCTCCGACGATAAGGAACGATAGTTCACCAAGTCAGTTTTTGTCAGGTAAGAACTCAGGCAAGCCAATGATTTGATTGAAATTAGGAAAATCTGCTCAATCCTAAATTCCAAACGGAGAGAGTTAGCAATATGAAACTGTCCTAACTTGCCTTCTGCTAGATCAGCCAATGAGAAGTAACGATTTTGTAAATTGAAATGAGGTTGGAAAAATTAGGAAGATTGATCCATTGCATAAATAGGATGCTCCCGATTCGATCGCCTTCTTTTTCTATTTTTGTTCCAATTGATTTGCAGCAATAAATGAAATCATTAGGGCAGTTTTCGTATTGGGTGCATCCCACTTTTGCATTTCCATGACAAATCTCTCACTGGCAGGCAAGATGCCTGCGCTACGGAAATCGATCCATTTGC
>PVWD01000181.1 GCA_003003615.1 filamentous cyanobacterium CCP2
ACGGCGATCGGGTTTCGCAGTTCATGGGAAGCATCGGCGGTAAACTGCTTCAACTGTTGGTAAGACTCTTTCCCCGGAGCAATGGCTAGCCCCGACAAAAACCAACCGATCGCAGCGACAGCCCCCACCATTAACGCTGTTCCCAAACTCAGGTCACGAATCAGTTGGCGGCTTGGTTTTGTCACCTCAAACCAGGGATGGCTCACCCGCAAATAGCCCAGCGTATGTTGATCAACCCTGACTTCACGAGTCACCTGCCGCAGGGCAAAGGATAGGGGAATCAGTTGTTCATCTCGCTCTCGATCGCCGGAATTCACCAATTCGCCATAGACGGTTTCCCCATCGCTGGGATGAAGCGGAATGTTGAGAGGAGCTGAAAAGGTAGACCACAGCAAATCCCCCGCCGGACTGAACCATTCCAAATCAATATGGTCATCTTCAACGGCTTCAGCATGGCTGGGAAAACTGGCCTCCAAATTGACCTGCACCAATGAATTGACCTCTGCCAAACCAGACTCGACTGGCTCCACAATCAGCGATCGTTGTACCACCTCCACAACATGATTTAAGGTGTCATCAATCCGTTCGACTAAGGTACTGCGAACGTAAAGATAAAACCCACTGGCAAACAGCAGCAGTAAAACAGCCGTGACAAGGGTATACCAAAGGGCAAGACGCTGACGGGTGGCCTGGAACATGGCAGAATGCCTGGATAAATAATATTCATTTTTGCTCAATCCAATCGCTTACTCAATCAGACCGATGGCTCAACCAGACCGATGGCTCAATCAGACCTGCGCTGACGCAACCCCAGACTGTAGCGGGTCGATCGTATATCTGTGACGTAGTGAAACGGTCGATCGTTTGTGCCCATAAAGCCAGGGGCCCGCATGAAGACGACATGACCGGGAGTAGTATCAATTTGAACTGAGTTTGTTCCCTGCCGATCGTCGCAGCGATAGAGGCTGGCTTGCCCACTAATGTTAAAAATGCAGACCAGGTTAATTGCCCTCAGGCTGTCTCGGTGAGGCGTAATGCCCAGTTGACCAGGCTCATAGCGTTGCAGCACCATTGAGTTAAATTGAAGCGGTATGGCAAAGGGGCTGTCCTGGAGGGAACCGATCGCCTGATTCATCAACGCCTGAAAGTCTTGCATCAACTGCGTATAAAGCGATGTATCTGTAAAAGTTTCCCAGGCACTATATTCTGTTCGCACAATCCGATCGCCCGTGCCCACCACCTTCACATCCGGAAGATAGTTCAACGATTCAGCTTCCCGTAGCAAAGCCAAACGACCTTCTTCTTGCAGCAACGGCACAGACGCAAAGCCCTGCTCAGTGAGCGATCGCAGGATTTGATGAATATTAAACTGGTTTAGCGTGAAGAACGACATTTCCTCCTATTTATTTCCAATATAGCGAACCATTCCACGTAAGCAGCGATAGATTAGCGGCATGACTAAATACAGAATTAGAGAAAAATTCAGGAACAGTTCAAACTGTTGAAATTCCCTGCCGTAATATCGATCGTCCCAATAGCTCACAGGACTATGAAACCGAGTTGACCAATCAAAGGGAAAGAACAACAGCGGCCCATCATCCACATGCGTCAATATATCAATAACAGAATGCAGCAGACATGCCAGAAAGAACCAAAAGCACCAACGAGATAATGAACCAATGTTACGACGGCCTCGCCAAATGAGCGCAATTCCAGCTAATAGGACTAAAGGCGCATGAAGCAAGTTGTGAGATGCAATCCAGAATGGATGATTAAAGTAAAGCTGATCAAACATGAGACGAAATGTGTCTGAAAACGACCAGCCTAAGATCCAGTGATAATAAGCAATTCCACCGATCGACAACATCCACAACGGCAGGTCAGGAGCGATGGAACCAAGCAAAAACGCACCTCTAACGATCGGAATACGAGGTAAGGCCTTTTCCAGGGCAGCCGTCATCAAAAAGTGTGAGGGTGTGTTCATTACAACGGGGTTTTGCGATCGATTTGGTAATAATCTGAAACGAATTGTAATTCGCTTTCGTGAAGAGAAACTTATCACATTGTAGGATTAAGTCAGGGAAAGTTATATCGGCTGCATCGAATTCATTGAGATTCTCAGATTTACATTCCAAAATTCACATTCCCAGATTCACATTCCCAGATTCAATACTGTTTCATTCCAAGGTTCAATACATCGATCGATTTGTTGTACCTCTTGTCAGATCCTCAGTTCTGCATATGGAGGTCATCCCATGTTTATTTTTCAAAATCCATCCGATCGCCGAGCGATAGTTGAAGAAACGATTCGCCCCAATCATTCTGGACGGGTGCGGTTTCAAGGAAGCTGGTGGTTTGCCCGCTGTATGGCAGACATTACCATAGAGCCTGGAGAGGAGGTCTGCGTGGTGGGTCATCAGGGCATTACGTTGCTGGTTGAACCTTCCTTAGTGCTGACTTCAGGAAAAAATTGAGCTTGTTCACCGTTTTTAAGATTTTTTAGACCTGACAAAGAGACAACAGACGATCGGAACCGGAATGAACGCTGGGTGCATTGTTAATCCCTTTACCTCAAGCAATTTAGCCTTAAAAACACAAATTTTTCAATAATTTAGCTTCAAGCAGCACACAAAGCCGCACTTAAACGGGTTTCACAAACCGATCGCTCAGAAGCGGTTAACTCTTCTGGTTCCACATCTCGTCGCAGAACCATGCCATTATGACCTGTCAAAAACCGGGGCAATTTATCAAACTGAATTGGTTCTAAGGTTTGAATATCGTAGGTGGTGTAGGTGGTCAATTCGGGGGCATCAAAATTGATATCCAACACGGTGATGGTCTTTTGCGATGGCTGTTCGTTTGCAAGCAATGGCCGGGGGCCTGCCCCTAAAATCCCCGTATGGAGCAACTGGAGTCTGCCCTTATGCCCCGGATAGTAGGCATGATGATGTCCACTGACGTAGGTATGAACGTTATACCGCTCCAGCATTTCCCGCAGTGCATCTGCATTTTCCATCACTTCTGAAGCTGAATCACGGCCCGTTGCAACGGCATAGAGCGGCAAATGGCTGACCAAGATCCGCATTTTGGCAGCCTGAGCTTGTTCACTGGCCAGAGCTTGCTCTACCCATGCCAGCTTGTCGGGTGGAATGTGATGGGATGAGCCATCCCACGCCATAAAGAAAACGCCCTTTTGCTCAAAGGTGTAATAGAACGGAAACTCAAAGCGATCGACAAACTGTACTCCCGGATCGTGCTCTGGAGCGTGCCAATATTCAACGGCCAGATCCCGTTCTCGCTGGAAGATAAAGGTGCCATCTGCCCTCAATGCCGCAGACGCATCATGGTTTCCCATGGTGAACCCGTAAGGCGTATTGTTTTGCCGCAAGGGAGCCGCCACATGCTGATCAAAAGCAGCCCACATGGCGCGGAACCGATCGTCCGTGAGGGAAAGGTCTTGCCCTGCCACCATATCGCCACTGCATAGCACCAGGTCGGGTTGCCAAAAGGGGATGAGAGCAATTCCCTTATCTACATCAGGATTATAGGTCGTAGCCCCATAGGCCCCGTTCAAATCGCTAATTACGACGATCCGCACATCTCCACGCGGCGGATTAGCAAAGCCAGCAGGAGCCGCATTGTCAAGAATTGCCTCGGTTTCCGGGGGTAATGGCGGTGGTGTTGATGCTTGGGCAACGATACTCGGCTCAGCTTGAGACTCACCGATCGCCACCTGAGAGGGTTCCTGCCCCTGGCAACTATACAAAATTAAGCTTAAGCATAGACCAAGCAAACATCCCGTTACAACTTGCAGCGATCGCCAATGACGCATGGTTTAGCAGCCTCCATCCATCCTCCAGGAATAACCATACTCTATCTGGGCAAATGGAGAAACCGAGCCTAGCTTCATTTCAACTCATCGAGTCAGGAGAAACTGCAACTCATGTGGGATAGTGATAGAGTCACAAGGATTCGATCGGGCATAGGATGTAATTTCTACGATCTAATTTTCTGAGACATTGTTCGATCGTCACATATTTTCGATCGTCACGTATTACCGTCACTTAGAGGAAACCCCATGGCAACAGCCCCCTACATCCAAGACGCGGATTTTGATGCGCTGCTCTCCGGCGACGCTCTGGTTGTGGTTGACTGCACCGCAAGCTGGTGTGGCCCGTGCCGAAAAGTTGGCCCTTTGATCGATCAACTGGCTGAAGCGTATGAAGGACGTGCCAAGGTCGTCAAGCTCGATATTGATCAAAACAAGGCAGTTGCCAAGCAATATTCAATTCGGAGTATTCCTGCCGTAATGATCTTCAAAAATGGTGAATTGGTGGAAAATCTGGTGGGAGTTGCCCCCTACGAAACCTTCACAGAAGCGGTTGAGAAACACCTCTAGAACAGCAATGACAATCTAGAACAGCAGTGAAAATTAGAATCTGATCTAGGTGCGAAACCTTGATCCTGAAGAATTAGGGTCGGTTAAACCTCATGTATGGCAATGTTCGAATGATGAAGAGGGAGAGGAGCGGACTGAATCCTGACATGGTGCTGATGTTTTGTGAGATTCAATCCAGGTTACATACGTTCCTTTGCCTTTTTTTGCTCCTCTTGTCTCTCCCGTTCCTCTCAATCAGGGGTATTCGCTGTATCAGCGAGTGGTTCAGGCGGCGACTAAATGTTTCTCCAATGCCTCAGAGCCACCGATTAATTTACCATCAATAAAGACTTGCGGCACCGTTGTTGCTCCTGTTGCAGCCCGGAGCGATCGAGTGGTGGCATTCTGACCCAGCACAATTTCCTCATACTGCAAGCCGTGATCCGTGAGCATTTGCTTAGCACGGGCACAGAAAGGACATCCCACCTTAGTAAACAACGTCACGCACTTAGGCTTTTGTGCATCTGGATTGATGTACTTAAGCATTGTGTCTGCATCAGATACCTTAAACGGATCGCCTGGCTCTTCCGGTTCAATAAACATCTTGTCAATGATGCCATCCTTAACCAACATGGAATACCGCCACGATCGCTTACCAAACCCCAGATCCGTCTTATCCACCAGCATTCCCATGCCATCGGTGAACTCGCCATTGCCATCTGGAATCAGCGTAATATGATCCACCTGCTGATCTTTTGCCCATTCATTCATGACAAATGTATCGTTCACGGAGATACAAATAATGTCATCCACTCCATTCTCTTTGAAGGTGTTAGCCAGGTCGTTATAACCTGGTAAGTGGGTTGAGGAACAGGTTGGCGTGAACGCTCCGGGCAAGGAGAATACAATTACTGTTTTGCCTGCAAACAGGTCGTCAGTCGTGACGCTTAACCACTCGTTGTTTTGGCGAATCCGAAAGGTGACATTGGGTACTCTTTGTCCTTCACGATTGGGCAACATGCATTGAACTCCTTATGACAGGCATGAATTGTAAATCTTCATAAAGCGTACTCGTAATGAGTATGAATTGTCAACTCATGATTCGCTTCACACTCCTTCATATCGCTATCCTACTGCGATGCTCGCGCTTTAGATGCTCACCAATTATTTTTTATAGTTGTAGTCACAGAAATTAAAGCATTGCCAGCAAATTGCTCGTTGCAACCCACCTATTGCTTTTGGCATAACTTTGCTCAGACGATCGCGCAATGTATTCTACCGAACGGAATGATTGTACGATCCGAACGAATGATCTCTGCCTGGAGCATGATTTAGCCGCTTCGCGAGATGCTGTAGAAAAATAATTGTTACATTCTACACAGACACACTCCTATGAAGCTGAATTATTTCGTGAAACCCTTCTCTGCGATGGGCGGACGGTTAGCCAGAGTTTTACTGAGCTTGGTTGCGATCGTCGTAATGTGGCAAGGTATGTTTTTCCCAAATACAACGGCGATCGCCGCTCCAGCAACATTACTTGCGGCAAATCCTGCGGATCAAGTTGAGAATGCGGCTGATGAGGTTCGCGATCGGTCTAAGGATCTGATTCGTGATACGAAGAAGAACGTTGAGCGGACTGCCAACCGAAACGCTGCAAAAGTCGATGAGGCAGATGATGAGGGCACCTATGCTGAACGTAAAGCACGGCGCGATCAGGCTCGCATTTATCAAAGGGCAGAAGAAGATGCATCTCGAACCGAGAAAGCTGTGGATGATTCGATGAATGCGGTTCAAGGTGTTGTTGAAAAAGTCAAGGATGCTTTTAGCAACTAGGCTGTTCGTATTGCTAGTAGAGATGCGCTGCTCAGTTCATGCATCCTACTAGCAAATTATCTACTTCAATGGATTCGATCTATTTGATTCGATCTATTTGAATGGACTTCGTTTCATAGCCTGCGATTCATTCGTGGGCGGTTGAGCTGAACAGGGAAATTTACAGTCTCCTCTAAATGGGTTGTTTGAGGGATTCGAGCCAGTTTCAACCGACTTCCGCTGCCATAAAAAAGGGCAAACCGATGTCTGCCCCTTAAAGTTTTCAATTTTGGAAAGAATGAGGAGACTAGCTCCCCATCTTCTTATCTTTGATGAATCGTCAAAGATTAGTAGTCAAAGTCGCCGCCCATGCCAGCACCAGCACCAGCACCAGCACCATCCTTCGGTTCAGGCTTGTCTACCACGATGCACTCAGTCGTCAGTACCATGCCTGCGATCGAAGCCGCGTTTTGCATTGCAGAACGAGTCACCTTCGCCGGGTCAACAATCCCCGCAGCAAACATATCTACGAACTCATCCTTGGCAGCATCGTAGCCCACATTGAACTCTTTCTCTTTGACGCGCTCAGCGATCACAGCACCATTCTGACCGGCGTTCTCAGCAATCCGCTTTAAGGGAGCTGCCAAAGCGCGGGCCACAATCATTGCACCAATCAACTCTTCGCCAGTTAGGTTGCTCTTCGCCCACTCTTCCAGGCTAGGAGACAGATGCGCCAAAGTTGTACCACCGCCAGGAACGATACCTTCTTCAACAGCAGCTTTAGTCGCGTTGATGGCATCTTCCAGACGCAGCTTACGATCCTTCATTTCGGTTTCGGTGGCTGCCCCCACTTTAACGACAGCAACACCGCCGGAAAGCTTCGCCAACCGCTCTTGCAGCTTCTCTTTGTCGTAGGAAGAATCGGTTTCTTCCATTTGACGACGAATTTGCTCACAGCGAGCCTTCACACCAGCTTCATTGCCTTCTGCCACGATCGTGGTGTTGTCTTTGGTGATGGTGATACGGCGAGCCTTGCCCAACATATCCAGCTTAACTGTGTCGAGCTTCAGACCTGCATCTTCGGTGATCACCTGACCACCCGTTAGAACGGCGATATCTTCCAGCATGGACTTACGACGATCGCCAAAACCAGGAGCTTTCACCGCCGCAACGTTCAGCACACCGCGCAAACGGTTGACGACCAGCGTTGCCAAGGCTTCTTTTTCAATGTCTTCCGCAATGATCAGCAAAGGACGACCGGAACGAGCCACCTGCTCCAGGACAGGCACCAAGTCTTGCACCAGGGTGATTTTCTTGTCGGTGAGCAGCAGGAAAGGCTCATCCAACACAGCTTCCATGCGCTCAGTGTCTGTTGCAAAGTAGGGAGAAATGTAGCCCTTATCGAAGCGCATCCCTTCAGTGACTTCCAACTCAGTGGTCATGGACTTACCCTCTTCCAGAGAGATTACGCCCTCACGACCGACTTTCTCCATTGCCTCAGCAATCATGGAACCGACTTCTTCATCGTTTCCAGCAGAAATGGAGCCAACTTGCGCGATCGCCTTAGAATCTTCAACGGGGCGAGCATGTTCAGCAATTTTGTCTACTAAAAATGCTGTTGCCTTGTCTACACCGCGCTTCAAGGAGATCGCGTTTGCACCCGCAGCTACGTTCCGCAGACCTTCTTTTACAATTGCATGGGCCAACACCGTTGCAGTTGTGGTTCCGTCTCCAGCCGCATCATTTGTTTTGGAAGCAGCCTGGCGGATCAGCGATACTCCTGTGTTTTCGATGTGATCTTCTAACTCGATTTCCTTCGCGATCGTGACACCATCGTTCACGATTTGAGGAGCACCAAACTTTTTCTCTAGAACAACGTTGCGTCCCTTGGGCCCCAACGTTACTGCAACTGCTTCAGCCAGAATGTCAATTCCCTTTTCCAGGGCACGACGAGCATTTTCGTTGTAAATGATGCGCTTTGCCATAATGATTCAGCTTCTTGTAAGTAGTGAGAGGATCTAGAAAATGAAGAGGTGATAGGTGATGGGTAATGGGTAGCGAGCAATCAACTCAGCACCAATGCCCAATTCGCAATTACCAACTTGCAACGCAAATTAAGAAACCACCGCCAGAATGTCTTTCTCAGACAGCAGAATGTATTCATCAGAACCGAGTTTGATGTCAGTTCCGGCGTACTTAGAGTAGAGAACTTTGTCCCCCACATTGATTTCCATTGCTTGGCGAGAGCCGTCATCGTTGCGCTTGCCAGGCCCGACTTGAACGACTTCACCAACCTGAGGCTTTTCCTTTGCAGTGTCGGGTAGGAAAATGCCACCAGGAGTTTGTTCCTCAGACGCGCTTACTTTCACAAACACCCGATCGCCGAGTGGCTTTACGGTAGAAACGCTCAGAGATACTGCTGCCATAGTCTAAACTCTCCAGAACTATTAGAATCTAAGTCGAGCTAAAGTTATCAGCAGAACGCCAGTCCCAACGCGGAACTGGTAAATTATTCTGCCCTTTACGGAATACCTTGAGCTAGAGAACAATGTTAGCACTCTCCGCTCCTGAGTGCTAATTTAGCGAAATCAAGGGGAGGATTGCAACCGCTCTTCACCCACCTTTTGGGGTACGGGTTCCCGAACCCGTGATTTCACTGGATTTGAAGTGAGTTAACGCAAGCTTTAACTTTTGCCCCGTGAAATTGATGACCTGGTGAAGACAGAACGTTTAACTGGCAGGACTTTACTGCCTGTGACAAGATGTACATAGAAAGATATACATAAGTTCATATTGACAAGGTCCAAAGCTGTCGCTAAGCTTGCCCCTCAGCATCCCAGCTTCCTCCTGTAACCCCGCTTCGCCCACCCCCTGAGAGTAGACTGAATTATGAACTCCCCTATTCGCAACCTTAAAGCCCTCATCACCGCCATTCTGGCTGTTTTTGCCATTGCTGCCACCATTCCACCCGAAACGCAGTCCTCAGCAGCTCAGCCCAACCAGCGCATTACGCTGGAAATGATTCGGAGAGTGGCGATCGTTTCCAGGGAACTGCTCTAACCCGCCACAAATGGATCATTTCCCGATCAACCTCGTCCTTCAGGCAGGCAAAATACCTGCCCTACTGCTACTGCCACAGTTTTGACGGCAACTCTAATTTCGTACTAGCCACTTCTGACCGTTCAACCGTTGCACGGTATAGAGCAACAACAAATCTAGGCTGACTTTACGCTCGTCGATCATGAAAGATTCTATGGTGCTGGGCTTGGCACCGTTGTCGGCAAAGCAGAAATATTTGGGTGCGGTAATGTCTTCCTTGGAAAAAATAATGTTGAACTGGCGGTGTCCATTTTGCCAATGCCCAATGACCTGCCAACATTCTGCGTCTCCCAATCCAGGGATGGGCAACGGCTGCTTTTCAAACTTCAGGTCTAGATCATCAACCCCCAATTTGCCCAACATTTCAGTGAGTCCTGGCATGAAATGTTGCGTAATGAACTCTGGAAACGGTTTGTCTTCAACGGCTGGCGGCTTTTCTTTTTTAGGTGGACGAGCCGGTTTGTCTCCAGCAGCAGGCTTTTCTTGAGGAGCTTTAGCAGCTTTTGCTTCAGGTTTTGCTTCAGCTTCAGGGGCTGATTGGGCTTCTTCAGGCGTGTTTGGGGTGGTTTCGTCTGACATTGCTTCGCTTACTCCAAAGGTCTTCGTCCGCAATTGCTTCAAGCTTTATCATACGTCGATCGGCGGTTCGTTGCATCCTATGTCAGGGGAAGCAGGGTCATGGGGAGTTGGCGACACAGTTCTTGCTCTAGGCGGTAGGCCTGGTAATCATAAAGTGACAACTCGATCGCCCCTGGTAAATTCTCCATAAAGGCCCTCGCTTCAGTCAGGTTATAGCCTGCAATCCTGGCCAAATCGCTGCCACAATCATGCAAGAAGGTACGATTTAGCGGCTTTTGTACCTCCAGTCGCCAACGCCGGGGTGGAACCAGTTCCTCATGTTCAATCCGTCGCAAGCCGTTAATGGAAGCCAAGACAACCAGCCGATCGCCAACTGCCAAAATTCGCTCATCCGGCGGCAGGATAAACTCAGCAAGATTATCTTGAATGGACTGGTTCGTGCGGTGATGAACGATCGGCACGACTCCATAGCCATAGGCAATCTTGTATAAAGACTTGCCCACCAACGTATCGTCTTGGGTAACTTGGTATTCCGTTACCAAAATAGTCTGGTTATTGAGCCGAAATAGTCCCAGAATGTTTTCACCAAAAGCTGCTCCGGCAAAGGCTTCTGCCGATAGCTCATAGGCGGCCAAAGCTTTAGCATCGGGCAGGAGGTCGTTGAGGTTGTCTCGAAACCGCTGGTCATACGTGCGAATCACCACCCCAATTTCGCGCTCCATTTGTCGTGCAGCATTTTTTGCCATCAATGCCACTTCCAGGTTCAGCATTTGGTCATCAGTGACAACCACCACGCTTTTTGCTGTCGCCAAATTCACCTTGGGCAGTTCTGTGATGATGTCACCCTGAAGGACGGGATAGTCTGCTTCCACCTGGGATTCGATCTGGTCAGTAATGGCTACAACGGGCTGTCTAAACTCACGCAAAATGCTGGCAATCTGCTGCCCAATACGCCCCAACCCCACCACAACGACGTGATTTTCTCTGGGAATCGGAAACCGCTTTTTGAGAAAGTCGAACCGGGAACTGATGAGATTGTCGGCAATGAGTCCGAGGACACCCAAAACTGAGGCAAGACTGGTGAGGGTAATCAGAGCGCAAACTACTTTTACCCAACCTGGTACATCGCTGGGTTCCAGCCCTTCAAACACATCGCCATATCCGCCAATCAGCAGAATAAAGGCTGCCGAAAAGGCCGTCTTCCAGGGCACATCCAGGGTCGATCGCAGCAGCACTGCCCCACACAGCCACAAAAGCAGGGCAAACGTTAAACCGATCGCAATGACTTGCCGAGTCCGTTGGGCTTGCATCCATTGACCCACCTCCGCCCAATTCCCACGCCATCCCCGCCGCAAGGTTTCCCCCGCTCCATGCCAAAATCGCTGCATCGTTTTTTCCTGCAACGTTGGGCTACCCGATGGCTGCGTCTCTCGCCCCACCACTTCCACAAATGCGATCGTGTCGCCTACCTGCACTTTTGTATCGGCTTGCCACTGGTAAAACGCTCGTGAAGGAAACCCGATCGCACTGGTGGGAATGTAGCTGAGCAATCGATAGGTCTTTTTGTGCAAGGCAACTGCCGGAAAACCATCAAACCGATAGTCTCTGGGCTGCACTTGTTGCTCCACCACCTGAAAGCGATAATCCCCAATATTGAAAAAACCTAAAATTTCTTGCTGCAATCCGGCAAGGGCAAAGGCAGGAGCAGGCAATTCCGTTGGTTCCAGGGCAATGAAATCTCCGAGTTGCTGCCTGAGAAGCTGGTTCAGGTTATGACGAGACGATCGCATCACAATTCGTACGGTCGGGTTTAAGCGTCTTGCTGCAATTGCCGTTTCCACATTGACGCTATCATTACTCGTCACAATTAAAACGGCTCGGCACTGCTGAATCCCAGCACTAAGCAACACATCATCATTGCGGCAGTCTCCAATAATGGGCGGTGCTTCCAGTAAACTCGGCAAATCTTGTACTTCCCACTCCTCAAACGGCATTTGCTCGATCGCTGTCACATGAATTTCCGATGTTCGCATGGCAAACCGCTTCAGGTTTAAGACCGAATATTGCCCCAAACTGCCCAACCCGCAGACCAAAAACCGATCGACGGAGTTGGAGGGCATTAAGAGGGTATAGGGGGAAGCAGAGGCAGGGGAAGATGCAGGAGGTTCTGTGAGGGCGATCGAGCGGCTCCAGGTAGGGGCTGGGTTGTTGGTTTGGTAAGCAAAAACTCGAACAGAGCGAACCGCATCAATGTCGAGGGCTTGAATTTGCTGATGGAGTGAGGCTAGCAAGGATTCTTGATCTGGAAGCCGATCGGCAAACAAGCGGACATTCAGTTGCTCCCCATGCCAATCAACCCTCAGGTCAGCCCCCGCAATTTGCAGAGAACGAGCCAACAGCTTGGAGATTGCTCCTGGATCTCCACGGCTGGCTAATTCGGTTAGGTTGGTGTGAGACATGGCTGAGGAGAACTGAGGACTGAGAATTGAGGACTGAGAATTGGACTGAGAGCTGAGGGGGGTAAGTTTTAATTTAAGCGAACTTGCCGCAAATGCGATCGTAAAGATAGGAAACAGGACAAGCAAGATGCCCATCCCACAAGAGTTTTAATTTGTTAAGGATCGTGAATCAAATCGCCTGGGAATTGTTCTACTTTGTTGACTGGACGGATAAGATGCCCACCCCACAAGACTTTCAGTTTATTTAATTTCTATTCCTAAGTTAGTTCTTCAGATTCTTGGACTCGTTTGAAAAAATCCCCGATTAGGTACAGCGAACCGCACAGGACGATCGTTGAGTTTTGCCTGGCCTGTACTGCTGTTGCCGTTTTCAAGCCTGCAATGACATCGGGTTCAAGGTAATGCTCCTCTAACCTTGGGCAAACCGTTGTTGCTGTATCTGCCAGAACTTGCAAATCTGCTGAGAGATGATCGGGAACGGGAACCAGCACGAGGGAATCACCAGGACGTAACAATGCCGTAAAAATGTCTTGATGCTCCTTGGTTTTGAGCAAGCCCATGACCCAGCAAATCGGATGAGAAAACCGATCGCTGTGATCCACATATTGCCGCAACATTTCTGCCCCTGCCGGGTTATGTGCCCCGTCAATTAAGAGGGTTTGCCCC
>PVWD01000182.1 GCA_003003615.1 filamentous cyanobacterium CCP2
ACCAAAGACGATCGCCCCGCCACTGCATAGAGGGTAATGGCTAACATCGTTCCCACCAAAGCTTCTGTCAATGCCACATCTGCTCCGCCCAGCACCGCATAAACCAAGGCTGCTACCGCTCCCAAAATGCCGCGCAGAATTAGCGCATGGTAAGGATTTACCTGAAAGGTCAGGATCAGGGCGCATAGGGGAAGCAAGGCAACGATCGCCACAATATAAATATCTTCACTCATATCCACCTGTCCCATATTCACTTACACCATATTCACCCGCGCTGTACTCACTACGATCGCCCACTTCACTGATTTCATTGCCACTGCTGGAACAATAGGCCAATACATAGCCCAACACCGTATTCCAGATTGCCAAAGAAATGAGCGCGAGAACGAGTAGAGGCCATTCGCTGGGAATTTTGAGGAGCAAACCAACCACAATACTCATCGAACCAAGCGTATCGGAGACGGAAAGACTATGGAGCTTAAATAGTACCGATCGTTTACCTACTAAGGGAAATGTTCCCCAGAACCAAAAGAGGAGACCGATTCCCATGCAGCCATAGCTCAGAATGTCGATCATAATCCCCCCCTTGAAACATCATTCAAGCGTTTGATGACATGGGCTAACAGCATCAGTGCCGCATTTCCCACACTCAAAATGATCACCCCCACCACACCAATCATCCAATCATCCCGCAGGATTGAAACAATCAAAATCATGATGGAAGTCTTAGTGGCAATACTGGCAAAGGCCAACATTTTCTGCCAGACATCATCATCCTGCCAGGCTTCATAGATGGGAATGAGTAACGCCAAAATCATTGCAATTAAGACAATGTTCATGTCTTTTTCCTCCGTCGTACCCAATGCACTTCATACCAGCCCCGTTCGTGATATTTCAAAACGATCGTTTTAGGCGTAAAGGTAATTAGAAAAATATCCAGGAAGATGAGTCCAGGAGTGCGGCGTGGTTTGACCCGTTCCAGAGTGACATCTTCCGCTCTGTGGGGGCGCAGCATAAGTTCAAAGGCTTCCTTATAGGCTTGGGGAATCGCCACCAGAATTTCCCCCAGTACGTGCAACCAATCCTTTAATGCTGCCGCCGCTTTTTGCCGACCCGGTAACAGTAGCGCAACGCTGACCCCGATGACGATATTTGCCGGACTCAAATCCGCCGTTAGCAAAAACCAAATTGTCAGCCGCAGTATTAGGTTCAGATGTCCAATCATACCCACACCACCATCCAAAACAGCAAAATCAATACCAGGCTCATCCCACCAATTAAATGCTCAAACTGCTCCAACGGACGCGGCAGCCGAAACCCCGATCGCTTCGCCAGCAAATGATGTACCAACCAGCCTGCCCCAATAATGCCGATCGCCTTAATGATATTTCTCACCGTGTAAGTTTCAACAAACCAAACATTGGCGACAATTAACGCCCCAACCAGCAAAAACAGTGCCATCCAGAAATTGGGCTGGAGCTTACTAGAATCTGCCTGTCTTTCGTGAGGTAAGAAAATGAACTTAGCATAGAGAACTGCCGTGCCGATCGCCGCCACATTCATGGCAATTTCCTGCCAGGAATCCAACTGTGCGAGGGTCAGCATCTTTGCCCCAAAGCCTGCAAACAAGGGAAAGCCCGAAATCGACAAACTCGCCATCACTAGCACTATCCACAGCATTGTAGGCATTGGCTTTTGATGTAGTTCCGTGAACCTGCGGCTGGGCAGATTTCCCGCTATCAAAAATGCAGTCGCTTTGACTAATCCATGCGCTAGAGCATAGAGTCCTCCTACCGCAGGGGCGACCAAAATCCAGCCCATCTGCGAAACCGTACTCAACGCTAATGTCCGCTTCGTATCCTTTTCAAATGCTCCAAACGTCACCCCCAACAAAGCCGCACCTACGCCAAAAAGCTGCACCACCGGAACCAACTCTTCCATTAGCAACGCACACCGCACCAGGGGAAACACCCCCGTTTTGACGACCACACCCGACAACAGAGCAGACACGGGTGATTCTGATTCGGAGTGAGTCATGGGCAGCCACAAACCCGACACAAACACACCGCCCTTGGTCAGCAATCCCAAAAAGATCAGGGCGATCGCTTCAGTTGGGGCATTCAGTAATCCCGTAAACGCAAAGGAATGATTCGCCTGATACACCAACACCGCCCCCACCAGGTAAAACAGCATTGCCGTATTACTGATAAACAAATAGCGCAGGGCTACCCAAATCGATCGATCGGTGCGGGGATAAGAAATGAGCAGAAATGCCGCAATGCCAATCACCTCCAACGCCACATACAAACTAATAAAGTCTGCACAAACGAAAACTGCATTAACGCTGCCATGTAAAATAATGGCCTGCGTATAAAAATACGCTGTCTTATTGCTGTGCCAACAGTAGAGCAGAACGGCTGCTGTCACCAAGGCATTGGTCAGAATGAAATAGCCACTTAGCGCATCAATTGTTAAAGTGACCCCAAAACTATCCAGTAAGGACAGCGTCAGAGACGATGGCTCCACCAACTGCCACAGCGCATAGGCGATCGACACTAGAGTCACGCCCAAAGCTAGAAACCGATCGAGTTTTGGAAGGAGGTAAATCAGGAACCCTACCAAAAATGGGAATGTGATCCAGACGATTGTTAGGGTGTTCATGGTGTATTGTTCTTTTCAATCTCGCTACTTTCCAAGGTGGGGTTATCTCGTGCTAACTTCATTACACTAACGAGCATGAGAGCCTGAATTGAAAAGCCAATCACGATCGCCGTTAGGATCACCGCTTGGGGAACCGGATCAGCATAGGCAGCATTTTCAGCGTTAGAGACAATGGGAGTGAGAAAGCCATCGCGTGAGGCAATTAGCACGTAATAGGCAATGACTCCCGTACTCATGACATCCATCGCGATGATTTTCATCATCAAATTCTTTTTGAAGATGATGCCAAAGAAGCCGCATAGCACGGTTGCAAAAAGGAATGCTTCTAGCACAGGAATTGACTGGGTAAAAGACAAGTGTGAAAGACAAGTGTGACAGTTTTGTCTATACGGTAGCCTTAAAGGGACTGATTTCGAGTAACTGAGTTGACGTTAGCAGGGAAGAGCGAGGAGTGAGAAGTGGGCGGAGGGCTTGTAAAAGTGGCAGAGGCATTTGATTGACGTTTATCAGAATTTTTGTGACAATTCGCGAGCGGATGGAATCACTGATTGGATCACCCTTGCAAATTTCCTAAATTTTGGGGACTTCTATAAGTCCACTCCTGCCCCTCCTGGAGGATGAACCCACCCCTAACCCCTTCCAAGAGGGTATCTTCAATCATTCCCCTCCTGGGAAAGGTAGGAATGGGTCAAACTTCTCTGAGATGGTTCAGGAGTGGAGACTGTATCCTCTTTCCCCTCTAAAAGTCCCTCAAAAGTTACTCAGAGGTCAGGGCTTGAGGCTCCTTTTCTGAGGTTGTTTGCGCTACAAGAGGCTCCTTTTCTGAGGATTGCCCAAAAGCGACTCGCAGAAATGGCGGAGCCAAAAACGTCGTTAGAATCACCATTGTGATGATTGCAGCTTCCAGGGGTTTGCTCAACGCGCCACTCGCAGACCCAATGCCCGCAAATACTAGCCCCACTTCGCCCCGTGGAATCATCCCCACACCGATCGCCAGACGATTAATTTCCGGCTGACCGAACACAAACCATCCTGTCACCACCTTGCCAACGATCGCCACCACAATTAAAAACGCTGCAATAACCAATCCTTCTCGGTTCGCAGGAACAGCCGGATTCAGCACGCCCAGATCTGCCTTCGCCCCAACCGTGACAAAGAAAATGGGGACTAAAATATCGGCGATCGGAATAATTTGCTGATCTAGCTCTTTGCGGCGATCGGTTTCATCCAACACCAAGCCTGCCGCGAATGCGCCTAAAATTGCCTCTAAATGAATTGCATTGGCCAAAAACGCCATGAAAAACGCAAAGATTAGGGCTGGAATCACTAATTTTCCGCGAGTTTGCAGTTTATCGACGATCGAGACAAAAGCCTGGTTGAAAAATTTACCTAACAAAATGGCTCCCAACAAAAACGCAGTCGCGCTAATAATTAGGTAAACCACGTTCATCACATCCACTTCGCCGGTCTTGGCAAGGCTGGCCACCACCGCCAACACAATGATGCCTAACACATCATCAATCACTGCTGCCCCAACAATAATTTGGCCTTCCCTTGATTTGAGTTGTCCCAATTCCGACAACACTTTGGAGGTAATGCCGATGCTGGTTGCGGTCAAAGCTGCTCCGGCAAAAATCGCAGGAATTGCAGGCACATGAAACAGCATCATCAGCCCCACCGTACCTGCCACAAAGGGAGCCACCACCCCCACGCAAGCCACGATCGCCGCTTGATAGCCCACCTTTTGCAGTTCCCGCAGGTCAGACTCTAAGCCAATCTCGAACAGCAAAATAATCACGCCCAGTTCCGCCAACAGCGAAATCATTTCACTTTGAGACGCAAAAACCTCTGCCACCGCCTCCGGGCTTAAACCACCCACCCATTGCAAAATGGGCATTAACAAAGAGTCCGTATACTGCGCTCCACTTTCAGGAAACACCAGCAAATGCAATGCCGAAGCTCCAACTAGCACTCCGCCGATCAATTCCCCCAAAACGGGCGGAAAATCCAGTGCTTTAGAAATTTCCCCTCCCAACTTACTGGCAAAGTAAACAACCACTAAACTCAACAACACTCCTGATAAAACGATCGGAGCCTGTTCCGCCGAAACCGTTGCGAATAGTTTGGGTTCCATCCAAATCATGTGTGATACCTCTAAACTTGCGTCTTTATAGAAGGGTGATGAGTAATGGGTGATGGGTGATGGGTAATTGGTGGTGGGTGATGGGTAATGGGCAATCACACCGATATGCAACTCAAAACTTGGAATCTAATTTCCGTAGTGCAGGCATCTTGCCGCCTCACCTCAATGGGTAAACCGATCGTCCATTCCTACTCCCTATTCCCTACTCCCTACTCTTTTCACGGCAACTGCACTGCCGATGACCAATCCATATCTGATTCATCATCTAAGTTAGATGCAGGTTCATTAGCATAGCTACTTTTGTTTCTTACTGCTTGTCTCAGTGCATCCGTTCGATCGGTAAATAGATGTTCAGAAGGAACGATCTGGAAGATTCCTAGCTTTTCTAAACGCTGCTTCACTTTGCCCGCAGCACCCACAAGGTAGACCTCCCGCCCTTTATCCACCGCATCACGAATTGCGTTTTCAATTTCCAGGGAAGCCGTGACACCCATATGGGGTACGTCACTTAGATCCATGACAAATACATCGCAATCTTTAACTGCATGATGTTGACGAGCGATCGCCTTGGACACGCCAAAAATCATTGGGCCACTCAGGTAAAACAGCAACACCCTTCCCTGTGCTTGATCGAGCAATTGTTTCTCTTCCGCTTTCAGCACCACTTCATCATCCGCATCGCTAATCACCTTCACCTGTTTAGCCCGGATTTCGCTTAAGCGTTCGATTGTGAGAATATTGGCAATAAACACTCCCACACCCACTGCCACAATCAGGTCAACAAATACCGTCAGCAGCAACACCCCATACATGATGGCAGAACCTTTCCAGGAAACGAGGTGCGATCGTTTTAGGAAGCTCCAGTCCAGAATATCAAGCCCCACTTTCAGCGCAATTCCGGCTAGCACCGCCATGGGAATGCTGCTTGTCAATCCGGCTGCCCACAACACCACAACGAGAAGAATGGCTGCTCGCGTCAAGCCAGATAAAGCTGTTTTTGCCCCCGTTTGAATGTTGACCACGGTTCCCATCGTTGCCCCTGCCCCCGGCAAACCACCGCACAACCCTGACATGAAGTTGCCAATGCCCTGACCAATTAATTCTTTGTTAGAATTATGCTCTGTTCGGGTGAGACTGTCGGCAATTACAGCAGTCAGGAGCGTATCAATACAGCCCAACATTCCCAGCATGGCCCCATCCACCAGCATCAGGGTCATCTGTCCGGGAGTAAACGTGGGAATTTGCAGCGTCGGCAACCCCATCGGAATTTCGCCAATCCGGGGAATGTCGGCATTGGGAAAGAACACCAAGGAAACGATCGTACCGACAACCAGAGCCACCAACTGAGGAGGGGCAATTCGCTTCCATTTGCGCGGCATTAAGAAAATGATTGCCAGGGTTAACCCACCCAAAATGGCAGCCGCCGGATTGATATTTGCCAACAGATTGGGCAGATTGCTCAACGTGCCCATGACACCTCCTTTGGGAGCTTGCTGTCCCAGGAAGGGGGCAATTTGCAAGATAACGAGGATCACCCCAATCCCAGACATGAAGCCGGAAATGACGCTATAGGGCATTAAGGTAATGTATTTCCCTAGCCGAAACACGCCGAGGAGAATTTGAAACAGCCCTGCCAGCATGACAACGGTAAATGCCATTGCCATTCCATTTTCGGGATTACTGACGGTTAAAGAGGCCACGATCGCCGTCATGACCACAGTCATTGGCCCAGTCGGTTCTGAAATCAGAGTGGGTGTACCGCCAAATAAAGCTGCAAAAAAGCCGACACACACCGCCCCATACAAACCTGCAACGGGGCCCGCCCCAGATGCAACGCCGAAGGCCAAAGCTAGGGGCAATGAGACGATCGCTGTCGTGACCCCACCAAAGAGATCACCGCGTAAATTCCTGAAATTGATCCGGTTGGTTAATTGCATAGCGACTCAACGAGAGGATAGAAATGAATGCCTTGCATTGATTAAAATCTATTGATCAGCAAAAAAGGATTGATTTTTATTGATAATACACTATCACTGCTAAACGCTGAGTAGAAAATTGGCTTCAATTTTCTGATGCTGGATTAAGGATTTGCTTATGAGTTCGTCTCTTTCCCATCATTGAGCACTATGAAGAGAGTGCTGCTTTAACAGTTGCAACATCAGCATTACCTGGAACTCAGATCTTGCACCACTCTTCCAACTCGTCCTGCAATCAATTGCGGGCTAACTGCTCAAACCCATTCAAATGGGTTGAAATTCCTGCCCAATCTGGAATTCAGCTTTTTCAACGGACTTTAGTTCTTAGCCCCGAATTGATTCAAGGGCGGATTTCAAAAGAGGTGCAAGATGGGAGCTAACCTATTTATCCGTCAATCACTGTCATGAGAGTTTCAAGCGATTGATACAATAAGACGCTGCAATAACCAATGAGCCGCCAATCCACTGGGTGAGGCTGGGCTGTTCTCCAATCATTACAACGGCACTGGCTATACCGAAAACAGGAATCAGCGCAACATAAAATGCTGCATGGCTCACAGGGATATTTTGCAACGCAATCAGATAAATTAAGAATGCCAAAGCATACTGCATCACTCCGGAGCCAATCGCAAGCAACCAAAACGGCAGTGAAATTCCTGTGGCATTGATTTCGTAACTTGAGTCGATCGTTGATAGTAAACCAAAACAAACGACAGTCACAATCAATCCAACGAACTGTTGGGAAGAAGTCAATTGAAGCGGATCAGCGGTTGCAATTTGCTTTTTGCTAAACAGGACATAAAAAACTGCAAAAACTGTTCCCGTTAGCACCAACAGATTCCCGGCAAGAGAAGAATGATTGGTAACTTGACCATCCGGCAACACCAGTAAAACGATGCCTAAAAAACTAATACCGGAAAGTAAAGCTTTCATTCGTGTCAATTTCTCATTGAGAAAAACTGCTGCAAATAGAATCGTCAAAATGACCTCTGATGAAGCAATTAAGACCGCATTGCTGGCACTTGTCATCTGCACACCAAAGATACCAAACATGTATGCCAGTGCAGGTTCAAAAATCCCTGCAAATCCCTGTTTAAGGCTATTCCAGGAAAAAGGTAACTGACGATTTTTTAAATAACAAATCGTTGAAAGAAATAGCACGCTGGAAAGGAGTTGAATGATTAGCAGGGTGGTTGCGGTAATCTCTGAAAGAGCAATTTTTGTTAATGTTACTCCTACTCCCCAGCAAAAGGCGTAACTGAGTGAAATGACGATATTTTTGCTATTCATGATTTCGTCATTTGGCAATATTTCTGCTCTACGGGACAACGATCTTGAGGACAGACTTCCTCCTCACAAAGCCGACACAACATATAAGCCCGTAACTCGTCGATCGTCATTGCTGCTAGCATTTTCTCTAACAGTTTTGTGAGTTGCTTTTGTTCAGTAGAGCTTAAGCAATCTAGGGCCAGATGTAATTGTTGCTGCCGTTGAGCCAAAATTGCTAATCGTCGTTGTTGTCCGGCTTCAGTGAGAAACAAGGCAAGGGTTCTGCCATCAGCACCGGCTCGTCGTTCCACCAGTCCATCTTTTTCGAGGCGATCGATCAAGCGTACGGTTCCTGGATGCGATAAATTCAAAATTTGCCGCAACGTGTTGATTGAAATGCCGGGTTCTGCCCCCAGCGTCACCAAAGCAGCAGGCGTTTCTCCGCCATACCCAGCATTGGCTGCAACGGCTATGTTCAAACTATCGGTAAGTCCTAATGCTAAAGCCCCTAAAAGATTGAGTGTACGTTCGTTAGCCATAAAACATCAGCCATAAGACAGCCCCGCAAGAAGATTAACGATCGCTTTAGGATCGTGGATTAAATAACCTGAAGAATTACATTTGTACGGGTTTGGCATTGCCAAACCCCTATCTCCGGAAATCAGGATTTTATTAAATTCGCATTACTTAGCAATCAATTGTATGTATGCATTATGCATATTTTAAAATAAGCTGTCAACCCTTACTTTGGGGTTGTTTTTGAATTGGACTGTTTTTGAATCGTTTTATCCCATTCGTTCCAGCAAATGATCTCCAACCCGCAGGGCATTTGCCATGATGGTGAGAGCCGGGCTGACCCCCGCATTAGACGGGAAAAAGCTACTGTCTACCACATATAAATTGTCAATATCGTGAGTACGGCAGTTCAAGTCCAACACTGAAGACTTGGGATCTTCCCCAAATCGACAAGTGCCACACTGATTCGCCACCACCTGAATCGATGCCTCACTGCGAGGATAAATTCCCCGCCGAATTGCGGCATTCTCAGAGGTTTTGTCGATCGCCTTTAGCACATCTGTCCACCGATAAATTAGGCGATCGTGAGCTTCAGCGTTGTTGGGGGTGTAGTCTACGTGTAGCTTGTTGCCAGCAATGCGGACGCGGTTATCCAGATCGGGTAAATCCTCTGTTTGCAGCCACCACCCGGTAGAATGGGTCGCCAGTTGCCGCAGACCTGCCCCAGGAACCAAGCGCGATAGCAAGGAGAGGAGAGGAGGAGCCTCCGCCGGAATCATTTCCTGCAAGACATTTCCCGTATTTTGGATATGCCCCATTGGGTAGGGAAAATCAGCATCTCCCCAGTAATAGTCATTCACGCCGATCGTTTTTTGATAGCTGCTAGGGTTTGGAGTCGGGCTAATTTGTACAACTGCGGTAATCAGGTGCTTCATAAAGTTGCGTCCTACCAGTCCTGAACTGTTGGCCAGCCCATCCGGATGCAGATCGTTTGCCGATCGCAATAACAACGCCGCCGAATTCACCGCCCCGCAAGCTAACACCACAATATCCCCAAAAAACAGGTGCGCCTTACCATCAATTTCTGCTTCAACTGCTTTCACCTCCCGTCCCGATGGGCTGGTATGGAGAGCAACTACCTTTGCTTCAGTTTGTAAAGTGACATTTGGTAAATCTAAAATTGGCCGAATCGTTTTCACCTCCGTATCGGCTTTGGCGTGAATCTTACAAGGAAACCCATCACAGGTACTACAGCGAATGCACTGGCTTTGTTGGCGATCGGCTTCATTGAGCAAAATACCGAGCGGTAAATGGGCTGGATGTAAGCCTTGCTTTGAAATGGCATCGGCAATGTCCTGCATCCGCGATTCGTGGCTCACCGGAGGAAAAGGATAATCATGACTTCGAGGGGGTGCCGTTGGATCATCACCTGTTCTGCCGTGAACCTCAAACAGATTCTCTGCCTCAGTATAATACGGTTCAAAATCCTGATATTTTAATGCCCACTCCGGAGATGTTCCCTCTTGATGTTTGACTTCCTCAAAGTCTCGTTCCCGCATTCGCAGCAAAGCCGCCCCGTAGACTTTTGTATTGCCCCCTACCCAGTAGTTCGTTTGGGGACGAAACGGTTCCCCAGCATTGTCATACCATTGTTCGTGAGCGTGATACTTTTCTTTCTTAAAAACTTCTGTTGCATTCCAGTTCGCATCTTCCTGCGGTAAAAACGATCCCCGCTCCAAAATCAAAATTTCCTTTCCCGCCTGAGCCAGCTTATGCGCTAATGTACCACCGCCCGCCCCAGAACCGATAATGATTACCTCATAATACTGATCATCAATAATCATAGTGTTCTCCGCTCATAGTCTGATTTTGGTTAATCGGCAATCAAATCTTCTCCCCATTCCCCACTCCCTACTCCCTGCTCCCTACTCCCTACTCATTTCCACAAATAGATCAAACAAAACAACACGATCCAAATGACATCCACAAAATGCCAGAATAAAGACGTTGCAGCGACACCAAAATGACCCGCATCGTAATTTCCTGGAACAAACGATCGCACCAGCATTAGAAGCTGTAACAGAATGCCAGTGAGAACGTGTAACCCATGAAACCCGGTGAGCAAATAGAATAGCCCGCCGAAAATGCCGTCTGTGAAACCAAAGGAAAGACTGCGCCATTCGATCGCCTGCCCAACCAAAAAGTAGCTGCCCATTGCCATTGTCGCTAGCAAAAAGACTCGGAACCCCAGTAAGTTCTTGCGGTTGAGAGCCAGTTCTGCAAAGTAAATCACAAAGCTACTGGAAACTAGCACGATCGTATTGATCGCAGGTTCTCGAATTTCTAGCCCTGTCACTCCGGGGGGATACCAATTGGGGGTTGTGAGCTTGAAGGCGGCATATCCAGCAAAAAAGCTGAGGAAAATTACGCTTTCCGACAGCAGAAACACGATAAAGCCGAACATGCTATTGGCTTCAGCATCGTGGGTGTGAGTTGTGCTGGTGTGGGTGGTTTGTTGTACTTGTTCGGAAGTGAGAGAACTGTCCATGATGATTGAGTAGGAAAGTGAGAGAGGAGTAGAAGAGTTGAAAAGTTACAGCAGTTTTCAGATGGGTAGACCACAGTGGGGAGTAGGGAGTAGGGAGTGGGGAGTAGGGAGTGGTGTGGCTTAACCAAATGAAAATCGCTGTAAGAGGAGTTAGTCTTGGGAAACTCCTCCTGCAACTAGGGGTTCAGATTTACCGTAGCCGTAGGGCCCGGCAATTACCGTAGGAATCTCCTCAAAGTTTTCGACAGGAGGAGGAGAAGACACGAGCCATTCCAAGCCGATCGCCCGCCAGGGATTCGCTGGAGCCGTTTTGCCCTGAACCCAGGAACCAACAATGTTGAGGATAAATGGCAAGGTAGACATTCCTAGCAAGAACGCCCCAATGCTGGCCACGACATTCCAAAAGGCATACTCTGGAGCATAGGACGAAACGCGACGCAGCATTCCTTGCAGTCCTAGAGGATGCATGGGCAGAAAGTTGAGGTTTGTGCCGATGAAGGCTAGCCAAAAATGCAGTTTACCTAAGCCTTCGTAATACATTCGTCCCGTCATTTTAGGGAACCAATAGTAGATGGCAGCAAACATCCCCATTGTGATGGTTCCATACACAACGTAGTGAAAATGCCCCACCACAAAGTAAGTATTGTTCACATGAATATCTACCGGAACCGATGCCAGCATCACGCCCGTAATGCCAGAGAACACAAACATGATAAGCGCACCCAACGCAAACAGCATCGGCGTATCCAGGCGCAACTTACCATTCCAGACGGTCGCTGTCCAGGCAAACACCTTAATGCCCGTCGGCACTGCCACACACATTGTAGATACCATGAAGAACATCCGCATCCATCCCGGTGTACCGCTGGTATACATATGGTGAACCCACACCAGAATGCTCACTCCTGCAATGAGTAATGATGAAATTGCTACCACACGATACCCAAACAGCGGCTTGCGGGAGAAGGTTGGTAGAACCTCTGAGAACACCCCGAAGATGGGTAACACCATCACATAAACCGCTGGATGGGAATAGAACCAGAAGAAGTGCTGAAATAGAATTGGGTTGCCGCCCTTCTCTGGATTAAAGAAACTGGTGCCAATCGTCACATCAAACAGCAGCATGATTGCCCCTGCTGTCAGCACGGGTAGCGCACTAAGCTGAATCAACTGAGCACTGAGTACCGTCCAAACGAAGGCAGGCATCCGAAAGTAGGTCATGCCAGGGGCCCGCATCTTGACGATCGTGGTGACAAAATTCACGCCACCCATAATCGAAGACACTCCGGAAATGGCAACGGCCAAAATCCAAACCGTTTGACCATTCAGCCAACTTCCACTGGGGTTCTGGGTGCTAACGGGCGGATATGACCACCATCCTGCCTGAGCCGTACCATCCGGCAACAAAAAGCTAGACAGCAATAGAATCCCAAAAACGGGAACCAACCAAAACGCGATCGCATTCAATCGTGGGAAAGCCATATCCTGCGCCCCAATCATCAACGGCACCAGGTAATTGGCCAACCCCACCAGCGACGGAAAAATCCACAAAAAGATCATTACCGTGCCATGCATGGTGAACATACTGTTGTAAAGCGTGCGATCGATTAAATTGGCTTCAGGGGTAATTAGCTCCGCCCGAATCACCATTGCAAACAGACCACCAATTAGAAAAAAGATGAAAGAAGTCACAAGATACTGAATTCCAATCACCTTATGATCAGTGCTGAAGCTAAAGTATTCACGCCATCCCCCCGGCGGCTGGTGGTGCAGGTTCTCATTCACCGCATTCGTGCTTTCAATCGGAATATTCGTCATCAGCTACTTCCCTCTCTAAACCCTCTTTAACCTTTATCCCCACTCCCCATTCC
>PVWD01000498.1 GCA_003003615.1 filamentous cyanobacterium CCP2
GAGCATATAGAGGGCATCGATTTGCTCCGTGACTTGCATCGTGCCAATTTCGGCGGCAAAGCCAGAACCCACCCGCCCAGCCAGAATAATGGCAGAAATCAGGGGGGCAAGTTCCCGTGCCAAGGCGATTGCCAACACCCCGCCCACCGCAGACCCAGCCCCTAACCGAATGAATTCTCGTGAGACCTGGATGGTAAACACCATGCCAATGAAGGCGGCCGTCACCAGCACAATCATCAAGGAATCTGGCCCAACAACTATCATTTGTTCCTGGGTGTTGCGTCGATGGATTCTTCCCCTCAGTAAATGAACCACAACCTGCCCACCCAGCAAGATTGCAGCAAATAATCGCTGGCTCCACAGCCCTAAACTGGAGGTTTTTGCACTTTGCTTCAAGCTGCTATTCCTGTATTCCTAACTGATGTACTAAATTTGCGTACCTAAATTTGCGTACCTAATTTATGTAGAGTACTCAAGGTCTCAAAGATCTATAGCGTAATTCAATACGACATTCATAGGACTTCAATAAGCTTTTTAATAAACATTTAAGATTTCTGAAAATGGGTAGGATGATACCCGATCGCCCTTTATCTTAGGAAATGGCAGCATTAGAGGAACAGCAGCACCGCAAGCAGTATCGCTTTTAGCTTCGTTTAACCGACTCATTTTGACCAACTCATGACCAACTCATTAGGATTTTGGAGTTTCGTCTTTCATGAGCATTCTGCCTAGCCTACTGCGATCGTTAGTCTTAACCGCAATTTTTAGTTTCCTGACTCCTGTTGTCTTCATCGGATTGATCTGGGCCACCCTGTCTGGCTTAGGGCACATTCCCCATCTGGAAATTATTGGACTGGAAGGGGTAGAGCAGGTTTCTAAATTCCTTGCTGTATTTGGTAGTGGTAACGCGATTCGGGGCGTAATGACCATCAGTTTTGCTAGCACCCTGGTCGGGGTTTTGTTTGATGCCTACACGCTGTACCGTTACCAGAATTTTCGACGGTGAAAATAAACACTTTCTACCGTCGGTTAAACCGCCCATCCTGCCAGACATTACCAATGCCCTTGATGATCCCCCGACCCACTAAGCCAATCCCCCGACCAATCACCTCCGTCAGCACATAGATCACCCCATTTCCCATGAAGGAAACCGCTGAGCGCAGGCGAGGGGAAATGGCATCTCTGGTTTCTAGGGCAAGCGTAACGACATAAGGAATACCTGAAAGCTGCTCCAGTTCTTGGGTGCGGGAAGCATAAATGGTGGTTTTGCGAATGCTGCGTCCCGTTAAGATAAACAGCGTATATTGGCTTTCAAAAATATCCTTTGGCTCCCGGACGTACCGCTCCAAACGATATCGCCAGGACAGGTCATTGCGGAAGCGTTCAATCTCCCGGCTAGATAGTAAGCGGCGATCGTAAAAATTTTGCTTGATGGTTTCAACGTTGGCAAAACGGTTTAGCAACGGTTGTAGGGTGGCATTGGCGATCTGAATCAGCAAATTTTCCAGCAAGACTTCGGCTCTGGCAAGTGCCTCTGGGTTCCCAGGAGGATAGGGCACCCCATCAACGACCAGCGGGGTTTGAAACAGCAAATGTTTAAACAGTTCGGTTACACCGGGAATTTTCTCTAAAAGGGCACCTTGCACGATCGCCGCATCTTGCAGCAGAGAATCCACTACATCAACGGTGTAGCCGTTTACTTGCAGCACAAAATACCGCCCGAAGAAGTCAATAATGGTCGTCTGCCAGAGGTCTTGCAAAATCAGTAAGCGTCTTGGCTCCAGTTGGTCAAATTCAAGCTGGGAGTAAAGCAATTCATCTAAAGCGTCTTCCACTTTTCGCAGGATCAGGTAAAGCAAGTCGCGCTTTTTGTCTAACCGCAAAATATCAACTTCCAGGGCAATGTCCGTGCCATTTTCTAAGCCTCCCTGAAGTTTGGCAGCGACCGTATCAAACAAAGTCGATCGATCATCACGGGCACTAACCGTATCCAGCATTTGGGGTGTAGTGGGGGTTAAAGCACCGCCTTCCGCAAATGAGGAGGGATCGGGTTCACCGGGAGGCATACCTGCCCCCAAGCGCAGTGATTCACTTTCCATCCCCCGCTCTGCACGGATGGCTCCGCTCGGCCCATTGTCGTCACTTTGTCCTGAAAATCCTGGCTCTTGCGATCGCTGGGACACCTCTTCGTCTAGTTTGGGTGTTGCCAAGAGTCGATTTACAATCCATCGGGCGACCCGGAGTTCCCGTTGTTGCCCAGCTAAAACGGCCCGTTCCAAATCTGAAAGGTCAAGATTTTGTAACTGTTCCCCAACGGCCTGCAAAGATGCATCAATTTGCTGAATCCCCGATCGCCGCAATCGTCGAAGTCTCGTTGCCACAGGTCTAGATGATGAGGAAGGCTGCTGAATACGAAGGGCTGCTGCTTCTCCCTGTAGCTGCGATTCCTGCCTTTCCTGCCTCCTGATTTCCTGCTCTCCAATCC
>PVWD01000183.1 GCA_003003615.1 filamentous cyanobacterium CCP2
AACCCCCTCGGCATGAACGAGATGGAGTAAATCGGTTGTGTTTCGTGTCAACACCTGCTGAATAAAGTTGGGTTCCCGTAAAAATGCTTGCTGAAGCTTGTCTTGAATTGCCTTTACCTGAGTTTGATAATGGCTCAGTTCATGCCCTTGCTGGTGAACCAGTTCAATCGAGGCGAACTGCCCTAAAAATTCACAAGTTTTGCGGGTCTCATAATCAACCTGCTTGGGGCTATAGTGATGACAAGCAATCAGTCCCCAAAGTTGGCGATCGTCAATGAGGGAGATTGTGAGCGATCCACCAACTCCCATGTGTTGTAAGTATTCAATGTGATATGGGGAAACGCCCCGCAATATACAATCACTTAAGTCCAGTGGCTGTTCTTCAGGAAATGCTTCTGTTGGAATTAAGCGAGATGGAGTGTAATTGACGTTGGGAATTTGCCGCACCCAGTTGCGAAGAAACAATTTTCGGGCAGGAATCGGAATATCGATCGCCGGAAAATGTAAACCCAAATAACTTTCTAAATAAGATTCCTTCTCCTCGGCAATCACAACCCCATGATCGTCTGCTTCAAAGCGGTAGATCATGACGCGATCGAACCCTGTTAACGCCTTGACTCGGTGGGCAAGTCTTTGGACTAAATCCGCTAAGCTAGTTGCACTACGAAGGCTCAAAATGGTTGCTTGCAAGCGATGATAGAACTGAATGGAGTGAAGCTTTTCAGTAGATTGCTGGGGTTCTAATTCCAGGATGAGAGCATTATTAGTGCGTGATAGAGTACTCCTGAAAATTTGCGATCGCGCCTTTGACTCAAATGGATTACACAAGTCCAGATCATCCTGTCGTAAAAATTTGGCAATTTTCTGAACCTGAAGATGCGAAAAAAGCCGATGTAAGGGTTTCCCAACAACAGTTGTCGCAGAAGTACCCCAAAATTGCTCCACATTTTCACTCACTTGCAAAATCTTGAGATCAGACTCTTGCAACACTAGAAGAATTCCATTCGGTTGAATATAACTCGGAGCATAAACGGATGCTTCGCTACATTCTTCCAGGCTGGTTAGATCTGAAGGGGTGAATTCAAATTGTTCAGGAGTAATTAAAGATTTCATCTTAAACCTGGCCCGTTAAAAAATTAGAAAAAGAATGAATCGGGATGGATGATATTGATTCATCTAAGGCGAAGAACCTAAATGAATCAGGTGAACAATTTGCTCAAACTCAAATCGATTGGCAAGGTCTAACAATTGCGTCCTAAAATTGTCAAACTTTGGAGCTAACTGATTAGCGAGATCTACGATCGCCCGATCATTTCCACACAACGCTAAATTTTCTAGAGTCTCTAACCAGTTTGCTGGCACTTGAGCAAGCACCGCTGGATCAAAAGAACTCAAGTAATTGATATCGAGTGTTGAAGCAGCGGGAGAACTTAATAAATCCGATGTCTCAGCGTAGAGATACTCTAATCCCAAATATTCGTGCAGTTTGAGAAATAGGGTTTCTTCTCGAAACGGTTTACTGATGTAGTCGTTACAGCCTGCGGCAAGGGCAAGGGCACGATCGCTCTGAGAAGCCTGAGCCGTCAGTGCAATAATGATGCTGGCTTGCTCCTGCTCCATTGCCCGAATTTGTTTCGTCGCCTCATACCCATCCAATCCCGGCATCCGAATATCCATCCAGGTGAGATCAGGTTTCCACTGCTGCCAGAGGGCGATCGCTTCTCGTCCATCAGTCGCCTCCTGTACCTCCAGACCCAAATGAGTCAGCAGTCGAACCATCAGCATTCGATTTTCACGTTGATCATCAACTACCAGAATTCGACGGTGAGGTTGCCCTGGAGCAAGCCCAATAATCGTTCGCTCCTGTTGCTCAACCTGCCCACCTACCCCACTGGTTGGACACACTGGAACCGTAACCGTAAAGGTACTTCCTAACCCTGGAGTACTCTCAACCAGGACGCTACCATCCATTAATTCAAGTAGCTTACGGCTAATAGTTAGTCCTAAGCCCGTTCCACCCATCGATTTTCGACCGGCTTCTGCTTGCGTAAAAGCATCGAAGATCGCCTCTTGTTCGATTGCGGCAATCCCCACTCCCGTATCTGCTACTTCAAACTGAAGGGTGCAAGCAACACTGGAATTAGAGTAATTAAGAGAATCGTCAGCTTGTAATGAGTTGGGCACTAGGCAAGTTTTCTCAGATGATTCCCAACTGGTGACTCGTAACGTTACACTCCCCTGCTTGGTAAACTTAACGGCGTTGCTCAGGAGGTTGAGAAGAACCTGACGCAGCTTTTGCTCATCGGCAATGACAAATTGAGGTACATCTGGTGCAATCTCGAAAGTCAGTTGAAGCTGCTTCGCCTTTGCCCGTTCAACCATCATGGTACGAAGCGTATGCAGCAGGGAGATTAAATCAAATCCTGATTCTTCTAGCGTGTAGTGCCCAGCTTCAATCTTAGACAGATCTAAAACATCGTTAATGAGACTCAAGAGATGATCGCTACTCCGCTGAATCGTTTGTAGATCCTCTAACTGAGCGGGAGTAAGGGATGAGTCATGAGTCATGACCTGAGTAAACCCCAGAATGACATTCAACGGAGTACGGAGTTCATGACTCATATTTGCCAGAAACATACTTTTAGCCAGGTTTGCCGCTTCAGCCGCTTCCATTGCTTGTTGAAGAACAGCTTCTTTATGCTTGCGATCGCTAATATCCTGTCCGATGCCTAAATTAGAGCCATTGGATAGCCTCACATTTGTCCAAGATGTTTCAATAGCTTGACCTGTCTTCGTTAGCGTTGTGAAATCTTTCCAACTGCCATTGACTGCTACCATATGGTCAATAACAGTTTTGTAATAAGCCGGGTCAGGATAGCATTCCAACAACACATTCTGTTGCTGCCAGTCTGCCAGTGACCATCCTAAAACTCGCTCAAATTCGGGGTTAACATATTCAATCCGACCTTCTATATTAAACAAAGCAATCATCACAGGGATATGGTTCACGATCGTCTGAAGCATATCCTTCTGATGTTTTAACTCTGTCTCTGCTTGTTTGCGATCGCTGATATCAGTGTGAGAACCTGTCATCCGAATTACGTTACCCGCTTCATCCCAAAGTGCTTGACCGCGATCAAGAATCCACTTGTAAGAACCGTCCTTGCACTGAACCCGATGTTCTGAAATGTAGAAGGGAGTTTCCTTGGCAAAGTGATTCTGAATCACCTCCATCACCCGCCTCAAGTCATCAGGATGCACCCGTTTCGACCATTCATCTAAACTGTTCGTGATTTCATGGTCTGCAAACCCTAGCATCTCTTTCCAGCGGCTCGAAAAAAACACTTGGTTAGTTTGCACATTCCAATCCCAAATGCCGTCGTTGTTACCGCGTAATGCCAGTTGCCAGCGTTCTTCACTTTCTCGCAAGTTGGCTTCAATCTGCTTGCGATCGCTCACATCCCGATGGGTTCCGATCATCCGCAAAGGATTACCCTGAGCATCACGGGCAACCACTTTGCCATAGTTAGCAATCCACTTCCAAGTACCTGATTTAGTCCGAACACGGTAATCAAAGGAATATTGCTGTGAACTATCTCTCATATGGGCATTGAGTTGGTCAAGCACCCAGGTTTGATCATCCGAATGAGTCAGATAGGTCCAGGTTTCAAAATTGTGGGGCAGCTCATCTGCTTCATACCCCAGCATGGTCATGTATTGAGGGCTGTAGTAAACCTCGCCAGTTACAATATTCCAATCCCACAAGCCATCTCCAGACGCTTCTAAAGCAAGCTGCAATCGTTCTTCGCTTTTTTGTAAGGCAAATTCAGTTCGCTGACGTTCTGCTTCTATCCGTTTGCGATCGCTGATATCACGACAACTGCAAAAGTGTATGATTTCCTCTCCTAACTTAGTGTGGCTGTAGCTAATTTCTACATCATACAAAGAGCCATCTTTGCGACGGTGACGCGTCTCAAATAGGTCAGGAAGAGGAATCGTTCCACGCAAGATTTGTTGGAGTTCCTCTACATTCCATTGAGCATCCCAATCGACAACGTTCAGGGTTAAGATTTCTTCAACGGTATAGCCGAGCATTCGAGCAAAACTTGGACTAGACTGCACGACATTGCCCCAGGCATCTAAAAGTACAACTCCATCAATTGAGGTATTGAACAAAGCCTGGCTCCGAAGAAGTTCTTTTGCTAAAGCAGTTTCAGATTGTTTGCGATCGGTAATATCTTCAATAATGTATGAAAATCTAGAGTGTTGGCTTGCGCCACTAGCAATCTGACAGACTGTTGCCTCTAGCCAGCGTTGACCCGTTAAAGTTGCATGAGAATACTCAAAGTGAACAGGTTTTTGTGTTTGTTCCGCTTCCCGATAAGCATTAACCCAAACTTGGAGCTGTTCTTCAGAAATTCCCATTTCGCTGGCAAAACGATTTCGCATCGCTTCTGGAGTCGTACCAAACAAGTTTGCAGTCGTTTGATTATCTGAAAGATGTAGAATGTCATCACCATGTAATTCCGCAACTCCCATCAACATCGCTTTACTATCGAAGAAGCTGCGTAACCTGGATTCGCTTTCTTGTAATGCCTGTTCTGCTTGCTTGCGATCGGTGATATTAAAGTTAACACCAATCATGCGCTGAGCTTGCCCTTGAGAATCACGTTGAACGATCGCATAGGCTTGAATATACCGAATCGTGCCATCTGGATGCACAATCCTAAATTCAGGTTCATAGTCCCCGTCGCCCCGAATCGCTCGCTGAATAGCAGCAGTTGTTATTTCAAAGTCATCAGGATGTAGAGCATTCGACCACGCCTCATAAGCTCCTAAAAAGTTTGATGGATTGAGTCCATAGAGCTTGTACATCTGATCATTCCAAATCAGAAGATCGTTTGTAATATCCCAATCCCAAATGCCAATTTGAGCCGATTCAACTGCTAATTCTAATCGGGCTGACAGGTTACGAATAGAAGTCTCACTGAGGCGAAGCTCAGTCTCTACACTCTGACGCTCAGCAATCTCCTGCTGCAATTGTTGGTTAATTTTCCTGGCTCGTCGCACATGCTGTTCTGAACGTTGACCCAAATAAACTGCAAGAGCTAACGTCCAAGCACCAATGACTCCCCCAAATAAAACAACGTTAGGCAGGGAAGATTGTATTCCTACCTGTGACTCTTTGAGTAATTCTTGCCATATTCCTAAAACTACAAGCGTGAGAATGATTCCCAGCAATAAAGACATCCACTGGTGCTGAAGAATTTTCCTGAGAAAATCCCACTGATAGTGATGCCGTTGTTCCATATCTATTCACATCCTAAGAAGATAACAAAGCCTCACTGATTAAGGCTTGTGCTGTTGTAGGGGTAATCTCATTCCACTGGGGGTTCGTGGCTTTTCCGTTGTGCCAATCAAAAGTTACTTGGCTAAAATCGGCGCAACTCGGCTTTCTAAACGTTGGGGTGTAATGTTCAATCCAGATCAGCCTGCTAGGATCAAGACGAAATTCTCTCACAATCTGATCTACCAACTTCTCAATCAGGTAAGGAATAAACCATCCCATCTCAAACCCCATATCTGTGATCATCACTGTTTGTACATCATGATGAGGTTGAAAAATGCGAAGATGACATTGAAGCTGCCAAACTCCAAAAACCTGACCGGGCATTTGACAGTGATAGATTTGGTCAATAATTTTCATAGGTTTTGCAATTGAAGAGTAAAGGCAACATAGAAAACAAGCAGCATGACTGATTGAGAAGGAAGGCTGCTAAGTAAATCAAACGGTGACGAGATGCCTCCTGTTGGACACAACAGATTGCTCTAGAGTGAGTGGAACCAGATGTAAGCTCGGTTGCTCTAGCAACGGCATCTCCTGCCAGCAACTACGGCAGAACCAGTACACCTGATGATGGCGAATATGGCGAAGCATAGAATTTGAGCAACAGGGACAAGTTGTCATACTATTTATCCTTTCTTAAATAAAGTAGAAAAGGTCAGTGTTTTATCGTTCTCTTAGGCGGTTGCTTCTGACTGAAACATATGAATGAATTTTGAAAAATTTTTGAACTCGCTCTAAGAATCGATGGCTTGCAATTATTCTTTACGTGCTGAAAAGCTTAATCTTTCTCAAATTCTTGAGTTTTTAGGGCAAAACGCTTGGCACAGAGCAATTCCCTGGTAAGTTTGCTGTAGATACGAGTCAAACTAACAGGGAACAATGAGACTATTTACTGACCCCAAAACACCTCAGTAGCTTTGTTTTGCATCCTTATCTCGACTACGGGTGCAGATTAAAACGAAGGTACTAATCATCTATCCTGCGAGATGAGGATTCAACCCAATGAAAGCTTTGTTAATTGAAGACGATCGCGCCATCGGAGACATTCTCGCAGATGCCCTCGCCAGTCAGCGTTGGGTCGTAGAACGGGCTTGGGATGGAGAGGCAGGGTTAGAACTCACGAACGATCAGGAATATGACCTGATTTTGCTGGATATTGGATTACCTAAAATCGATGGCATTACGCTTTGCAAACAACTCCGTAGCAAAGGCTGCCAGACTCCAATTCTTTTATTGACTGGGCAAAATAGTGCTGAAGCCCAGATCGCTGGATTGGATGCGGGGGCTGATGATTATGTGATCAAGCCATTTAACTTAGACATCGTTTTAGCACGAGTGCGGGCAGTTGCTCGTAAAGGAAAATCAGCAACCTCTGTGCTGACCTGGGAAAATATCCAGGTTGATTCAGCAAGCGGAGAAGTGAGATGTAATAGCAACGTTGTTCACCTGAGAGCAAAAGAATTTGGGTTACTAGAGCTTTTTCTTCTTAACCCCAAACAAATTTTTAGTCGTCGTGCCATTCTGGATCATCTCTGGGACTTTGCCCACTCATCCGGAGAGGAAACGGTGAGTACGCATGTCAAATGTGTGCGGCAAAAGTTGAAAGCAGCAGGTGCATCCGATCCGATTGAAACGGTACATGGATTGGGCTATCGATTGCGATCGCCTCAGACTGAGCCTACTCTCCCTGACCAGACGGCAAAAGCCCCATTAACCGATAAACTGATTCACAGCACGGCTGATCAAAAAGCACAGACAGTTGCTGCAAAGGTCTGGAATCGGTTCAAAACGCAGTATGCCGAGCAAATTCAAACCCTGGAAACATTCATCCATACCCTCAAACCAGGAGAAACTTCTGAGCAACAGCAAGCGTGTCAGCACTTGGCGCATAAATTAGTGGGTTCAATGGGGATGTTTGGTCTATTAGAAGCCTCTCAATGCGCTAAAGATCTAGAGCAGCTTATGAAAGCCTCTTCGCTAGAGATTGAGCAAATTGAACAAGCCATCCAGTGGGTTGAGTTTTTGAAACAGGCGATCGCCCAGGCACAGGTGACACTTCCACCTAAATTGCAACCCCTGCCCGCTCAAAACACTTCCTCTCATTCGTCTGCCCAAATCCTAATTGTGGACGATGACTTGCTGTTAGCCGATCGCCTGCGAATTGAAGCGATCGCCTGGCACCTCCAGGTTGAGATTGCCACCGATCTCACCGTGGCTCGTCAGATGATCGCTCAAACGCCACCCAGCATTATCCTGCTCGATTTGAGTTTTCCGGGAGAGGAAGATGGGCTGTCTTTAATGCGTGAGTTAGAACAACAATTACCCGAAATCCCAGTTGTCATTTTTACTGCGAAAGAAGATTTGCGAGATCGAGTAAAAGCCGCTCGACTGGGGGTGAGTGCGTTTCTACAAAAACCGTTACCTGCCCACGAAATTTTAAAGACAGTAACCGATGTACTGAACCGAGAATCTTACTCGCTACAGAAGGATCGACTCTTAATTGTGGATGATGATTCAGGGTTTCTCAAGGCACTCTCGCAGCGACTAAGAGAATATGGTCTACAGGTAACGACCACCACCAACCCTCAAAAATTTTGGCAGGTCTTAGTCTCCTGTAACCCTAACGTGTTGATCTTAGATCTGGAAATGCCTGAGTTTGATGGGGTGGAATTGTGCCAAGTTGTGCGAACAGACCCCAAATGGCAGCATCTAAAAGTTTTATTTTTATCAGCCCATACCGAACCAGATGTGATTGCCAGAGCTTATGCTGCTGGAGCCGACGATTATATCAGTAAAACCATACCAGCAAACGAATTAGTCACTCGAATTCTTTACCGTGTTGGCTATAAATAAATGGCGATATTACTCAAGAATCACCTTAAAACCGTAATGTTAGGAAGAATTGCATGAACTTAAGAGTCTATCGCTTGCTGCTGCATTACGGAATAGCGATCGCCTCTACAGCGATTGCAATCTTGCTAAGACGCTGGCTCGATCCGTTTCTGGCTGGAAGCTTCGGATCTTTCTTCTACCTTGCTGTGATTGTTAGTACCTGGTATGGCGGCTTTAAGCCAGGAATCGTTGCAACAATTCTTTCCGCACTTGCAATCAATTATTTTTTTACACCGCCCATCAATCAGTTTGGGCTTGAGCAGACAGTAGATATTGTGCGATTGGCTGTCTTTCTATTTGTTTCTCTAACTATTGCCGCATTGGGGGGCAACCTCAAAACTAGCCAACGCCAGATTGAGAAACTCAGCCAACAACTTTTAGACGAAAGTGTTGATCGCCTGAAAGTTGCCCTTAATTCTGCCCAGATGGGAATGTGGGACTGGGATATGGTGTCCGGAAAAATTACCTGGTCGCCAGAACATGAATTCTTGCTGGGTCTTCCTCGTGGCTCATTTGACGGCAAATATGAAACCTTTGATAATTGCCTGCACCCGGATGATCGAGCAGAACTGAACCAGGCGATCGCCTATGCCTTGCAACATCGAGTTCCCTACCATCATGAATATCGGGTCATCTGGGCAGATGGCAGCATTCACTGGGTCGAAGGACGGGGGAATGCCCTTTACAACGAAGATGGGCAACCTGTGCGAATGAGTGGAACGATCATGGCGATCGATGAGCGTAAGCAAGCTCAACTCTTGTTGCAACAACAATTTGAACAGCAGCGGTTAGTGATGGAGATAACGAATCGCATTCGTCAATCTCTCAATCTACAAAAGATTCTGCAAACAACTGTCGATGAAGTACGACAATTTCTGCAAATTGATCGTGTCATCATCCTTCAATTTACTCCCAATTGGGGTGGAACTATTGCCGTTGAGTCTGTTGTCGATGAAGCCTTTGCCCTGCTTCCATTTGATATTCATGACCCTTGTATTGGCGATCGCTATGTCGAACCTTTTTTACAAGGCTTAGTAACGGCTAAGTCTGACATTTACACCGCAGATATTAGTCCGTGTCATGTCGAGTTTCTAGCACAATTTCAAGTCAGAGCAAACTTGGTCGTTCCAATTCTGAAGAACAACGAATTATGGGGATTGCTAGCGGCTCATCACTGTGTCGCTCCGCGTCAATGGCAAGAGTCTGAAATTGATTTACTGCGGCAACTTGCGTCTCAAGTCAGTATTGCCCTTCAGCAAGCGAATTTGTTTGAGCAGGTACAAGCTGAACTAGCAGAGCGCAAGCAAGCAGAAGCCGCATTACAAGATAGAGAACGCCTATTTTCGACACTGGTGGAAGCATTGCCCGTTGTCGTTTTCCGCTTTGACTCCAATAGCCACTGTAAGTACATCAACAATTACTGGACAGAGCTAACGGGTAGAACAATTGAATCTGTAGCAGGATTAGGTTGGGTGGAAACCCTACATCCCGAGGATCGCGATCGTTTGGCGAACGAATGGCTGGAATGGAGCCAAAATCCACAACAGCGAGGACTCTACCAGAATGAGGGTAGAATGGCTCATATTGATGGTCAGGAGATTTGGTACGCTGTTCAGGCATTGCCAGAGGTAGACGCTCAGGGTGAAACGGTTGGTTTTGTCGGGGTCATGACAGATATTACCAAGCGCAAACACGCTGAAGAATCACTCCAGCAAAGTGAAGCCCGTCTTCGTCTTGCTCAAGTTGCCAGCAACTCAGCAGTATGGGATTGGGATGTACAGCAGAACAGACTCTTCTGGTCGCCTGAGTATTACCAACTTTATGAACTTAATCCAACGCTCGAACCCAATTACGAGAACTGGCTTGATTGTATTCACTCTGACGATCGCGAACAGGCAAGCCAGCAAACTCTACAAGCATTGGAAGAAGCTTCTGATCTAAGAGTTGAGTTTCGAGTCCTACGTTCGGATGGAATTCGATGGTTTGCAGGAATCGGGCAAGTCTTACGGGATGCGGCAGGAAACCCCACTCGCATGATCGGCATTACAATCGACATCACTCAGCAAAAACAGACCGAAATTGCATTACAACAATTCAATGCTGAACTAGAAGAACGGGTTGTAGAACGCACCAAAGAGTTGAACGCCTTAAATAATCGCCTTTTGATTGCCTTAAGGGAGCAACACCAAGCGAAACAGGAAGTGGAGGATCTTTATAACAATGCTCCCTGTGGTTATCATTCCTTAAATGCAGAAGGCACCATTGTGCGTATTAATGACACCGAACTCAGTTGGTTAGGATATACCCGTGATGAAATCCTGAATCAGATGAAGTTTACAGACATCATCACTCCTGAAAGCCAACCAACATTCCACCAAAACTTTCCTCAATTTATTCAACGAGGTTGGGTAAACAATTTAGAGTTCCAGATTCACCATAAGGATGGTTCCACTCGCTGGGTGAGTGTGAATGGAGTTGCCATTAAAGACGATGCTGGAAATTTTGTCATGAGTCGGTCGAGTATGTTTGATATCAGCGAACGCAAGCGCAGCGAAGCTGAACGCAAACAGGCTGAGCAAACGCTGGCACTTCAAGCGGTTATCACCCGCAACATGGCAGAAGGGGTTTGCTTAGTGAGAGCCGACGACGCAACTATTGTGTATGCCAATCCCAAGTTTGAGCAAATGTTCGGCTATGACCCTGGAGAACTGGATGGGCAACACGTCTCGATCGTCAATTACGCCACTGAAACCGTGACGGCTGAGGACGTTAATCAAGCCATCCGTTCTGCTGTCTTACAAAACAGTGAGGCAACCTATGAGGTGCACAACGTCAAAAAAGATGGAACCCCCTTCTGGTGCAGTGCGACCTGTTCTGTATTCAAACATCCTGATTATGGAGATGTGTTGGTTGCAGTTCATCAAGATATTACCGATCGCAAGCAAGCCGAAGCCGTTTTACAGCAACAAGCGAAGCTTGAAGAATTGCGTTGGCAGATTACCCAGGCGATTCGTCAATCCTTGGATCTCGAAGCAATGCTAGATACAACGGTAGAGCAAATGCGGCGAACATTACAGGTCGATCGCGTTGCAGTTTATCGCTTTCAACCCGATTGGAGTGGTGATTTTGTTGCCGAATCTGTTGGTGATAATTGGGTTAAGCTTGTTAGTCGAGACGTTCAGAAAGTTTGGCAAGATACCTACCTCCAGGAAACTCAAGGAGGTCGTTTCCAAAACCATGAAACATTTGTAATTTCAAACATCTATACGGCAGGATTGCAACCCTGTCATATTGACTTGTTAGAACAGTTTCAGGCAAAAGCCTATGCAACTGCTCCCATCTTCCTTCGAGAACGCTTGTGGGGACTACTGGCAATTTATCAAAACACAACTGCTCGTAACTGGCAGGCATGGGAAATTGAGTTGTTGAAAGAAATCGGTAGCCAATTATCGATCGCCCTGCAACAATCAAACCTCTACAGTCAACTTCAACTTGAATTTCAAGAACGTGAACGAGCCGCTGCGGTTATACAAGAAGCTGAACGACGCTGGCGATCGCTGCTGGACAATGTGCAGCTAATCGTCGTTGGACTTGATCAAAGTGGCAACATTAATTATGTCAATCCCTTCTTCCTAAACCTCACTGGATATACATCCTCAGAAATTTTGGGCAAGAACTGGTTTGAGAACTTCTTACCATCCTCGAATCAGCAAACGATTCAAGCTGTCTTTTCTGAAGTCTTGTCTGACAGTGCCCATCCTTACTATCAAAACTCAATTCTGACTAAATCAGGCGAAGAACGGTTTATTGGCTGGAACAATACCATGCTGCAAGATATTGGTGGCAATATTATTGGCACGATCAGCATTGGAGAGGATATTACCGAGCGGCGAAAAGTTGATCAGATGAAACAGGAATTTATTTCCGTAGTTAGCCATGAGCTACGCACTCCCCTCACCTCTATTCGCGGATCGCTCGGTTTGATTGCTGGTGGGGTTTATGATAAGAAACCTGAAAAGATGAAAGAAATGATTGCGATCGCAGCGCGTCAGAGCGATCGGTTAGTTCGTCTGGTCAACGACATTCTTAATTTGCGACGTTTAGAAGCAGGGCAAGCCAAATTTAAGTTCCAACAATGTCTGGCAGCCGACTTAATTCAGCAATCAGTTGACGTTATGCGCTCTCAGGCTGAACAAAGTCAAATCACCCTATCCATCATTCCAACAACGGCTGAAGCTTGGGCAGATGGTGACGCGATCGTACAAACGCTGACTAACCTCCTTAGTAACGCCATCAAATTTTCTCCCCCGCATTCCACTATCACTGTCACTGCTACAGCTGAACCCCTTCAATCTTCCTCTACTTCACCCTCTACCCGTTTCTCCGTTCAAGATCAGGGGCGAGGAATCCCACCAGCCTACCTCGAAACTATCTTTGGACAATTCCAACAGGTGGATGCATCCGACTCGCGTGAGAAAGGTGGAACGGGGTTAGGCTTGGCAATCTGTCGCACAATCGTCAAGCAGCACAATGGTAAAATCTGGGTCGAAAGCATACCAGAGCAGGGCAGCACCTTCTACTTCACACTTCCGTCAACCCAATTCGCACCGGATAATGATCGAGAATAACGGGTTCTTCTAGGAGACAAGTGGAAATGCCGACCAAACGAGTTTTGGTGATTGATGATGAAGCTGATATTCGGGAAATTATTAAGGGATGCCTGGAGGACATTGCAG
>PVWD01000025.1 GCA_003003615.1 filamentous cyanobacterium CCP2
CAGCCATTCCAGTGAAGCCGGATTATCAAAGAAATGCCAGGTGCAGGCACACATTGCGCTAATCAACGCTGGAAGCATTGCCAGAGAAAGGGTGCGCCACGCCAGGTTTTGGGTAACGTTGCCGTAAATCCAGATTAGCCAAATGGCAGCAATCCATTCAAGAACGCTGGAGATGTGGATAATCCAAGTTGGAATTGATAAAGCGTGCATGGTAAGGGGGACGAAACGTGATTTTTCAGGTTTTGTTTTTGCGTTTAGGGTTTTGGCATTCTTTTTTGCTCTGCCTGTCTCCGGTATTGTAAAGGGTTGAGAGACCGGAGAGGGACGAAATGCGGGCAGTATTGTGTGGATATTACGGGAAAGGGAATGGCGGCGATGAGGCCTTATTGGCGACGTTGCTTCAGATGTTGCCTGCTCAGGTGAAGCCGTTGGTGTTGTCGGGCAACCCGGATGAAACGAGACTGCGCTATGGGGTGGCAACGTGCGATCGGTTTTCTCCGTCAGCGGTGCTGCAAGCCTTGCGCCAGTCTGAAGCGTTTATTTGGGGTGGGGGCAGCCTCATGCAAGATGTCACCAGTTCATTTAGCCCGCTTTATTATGGCGGACTGATGGGATTGGCGCAGCAAATGGGGCTAAGAACGATCGCTTGGGCACAGGGAATTGGCCCTTTAAACCGTTCTTTGACCCGTTGGGTGACGCAGCAGAACTTGAGGCACTGTACAGCCGTCAGCGTTCGTGATGCCGGGTCAGCCGCCCGAATTGCCGACTGGGGGATTTCTTTTACCCTGGCCCCTGATCCGGTGTGGGCATTGGACTCGGAGCCAGTCCCCGGATTGTGGGATTTGCCTGCCCCTAGAGTTGCCGTTGCGTTGCGCCCTCATCCACAGTTCACGCCAGAGCGTTTGCAGATCTTTACGAAGGCCTTAATTGATTTTCAAAAAGCCACACAAACCTTTGTTTTGTTAATTCCGTTCCAACCGATTCAAGACTTGGCGATCGCTCAAGCGATTCAGGCACAGTTACCAGAAGTCAGTAAAGTGCTGACATTGACTGATCCTCGGCAGCTTAAGGGCGTGTTTCACGGTGTCGAAATGGTGATTGCCATGCGGTTTCATGGGCTAATTATGGCGGCCGCTTCAGAGTGTCGCTGTTTTGCTATCAGCTACGACCCGAAAGTGAGTCAACTGATGCAAGAGTTGGATTTATCGGGCTGGACGCTTGACCAAATGCCTTCAGACTCAACGCGCATCAGCCGAGATTGGATAGAACTCTATGCGAACGGAAGTTCTCTCTCGACGCATCAAATTTCTGCTATAGTCGATCGCGCCTTAATTCATCGGGAAGTGTTGTGGAAAGCTCTAGTAAACGCTGGGGGCTGACGGCTAAGCGGTAGGCACCGTCCCAATAACCCATGATCCCGATTGCAAGGAACACTCCTGAACAGGTTGGTCAAGTCGTTGCAAAAGCGACAAATGCCATTCGCGGAACAGTTACGAAGGCTACAAAACCTGAGTTCTGAACCAAAATCATTGAATAGTAAACTAACTTAAAAAATGAATCCAATCTGGTTTTCTGTGCTAGTAAGTTAAGTGTTCAATGAGAATTTCATGAGAGATGAGCAGCCAGTCAAAATACTGGGGCTGGTTGTTGGTTTGCCAGGGTTCAGCGTATTTCTCTCAATCAAGCTAAATTATTGCTAAGCCGATCTACCCAACTGGAATTTAAGACTGGATCAAAACCAAAATTTAGACCAGCACCGTCACCTTCCCAATCATCTGCCAGCAATCTTGCAGGCTGAGCGCGATTCAAACAAGCCAAATCCTTTGTCAGGAAAACTGTCAGGAAAACCGCTTACCTATCCCATGACCGCCTTCGAGTTAGAGCTATGAGTGAATCAAACGCCCCGTTCGATCGTCAGCAACCCAACCGGGGGGATTCATTATCCCCTGAGTCACAAGAGTCCCTTACCAACCCGTTTCTCCATGCGATGAAAGAGCTAGAGATGGCGGAACAGTTGGCAGTAGAAGGGGTTGAACCTGATCGCGTGGGCAGTGTTCCCCCAGACGGTGGGCTACCGATGAGTCCTCCTGTGGCGGCTGCCTGTCCTTCTGATAGCGTTACGTTGACCCCTGGTGCAGAAGATTGGGTTACGCCTTCAGAATCGACCAATCTGACGGATTTGATTAGCCTGATCCAAGAATTGAATCAGTGCAACACGATTCTGCTCGATCGAGTATCTCAGCTAGAAGAAGCTCTGGAACGGAGCCAAACTGCCCTGAAAGCCGAGGTCAAACGATCGCAGGATCATCCCGCCTTTGCTGAGTACAGCCCCAATGGGTTAGTGGCAGCCCAGGAACTGTCGGTGGCGCAAGAGCAGATTGTTGATTTATACAATCAGCTTGAATTTGTGCACCAAACCAGCCAACGCCAGCAAATTTTGGTGGAAACGCTGACGGGGCAACTGGAAGCTAGCCAGGAACGGGTTGCCCATTTAGAACGGGAGGCTGCCCTGGTGCAACGTCGATACAATGAGCAATCCCAGGTACTCACTCAGTACGAAAGCAGTTGTCGGGATTTACAAGCTCGGCTGCATCGGCAACAGCGTTATACCCTGCAATTTAAGGCGGCATTGGAAAAAAGCTTGGAGGTTTCTTCCCCTCCGTTTGAGTCGGTGGCAGCGGCCGTGGCAGCAGTTAGCTCTAACGAAAACTTTTTCTTGCCCAAGGCCCAACGGATTCAGCCCTGGGCCATTCCAGAAGACTATTCACCAACCCACCTGCCCTGGATGAAGCTTTCTTCAAGTGGATTAGAAGCAGAAGCATCAGATGAGGCGATCGAACCGGCACAGCCCAAAGCTCCTCACCCTTCACCAGAATGGGCAGACCCCCGATCGGTTTCTTCACAGCCTGCACAACCTTCACAGCCTCGACTTTCTGTGGTGAAGCTGCCCGGATTTGGTCATCCAATTCCCCGCCCAGCCGCTCAAACTCCCAGTGTCGGTATTCCTGATCAAATGCCTGATCACAAGGATGCTGTTGCTAAAAGCCTCAATCAGAAGGCAAACCAGGCGGCCGATGCTAATATTCCAGATCCAAAGCTGATGCAAAAGCTCGATGCAGCCGTACAGCCCCTTGCCGATATGTTGGCGGAGGTCATGCTGGCAGAGGCAAGCCAGGCGGAAACAGGTCATTCCACTGCTTCCCAAACTACTGACAAAGAGTCGATCGCTTCTCCAGAATTTGCGGCTGAGGTTGACTTGCCCAATGCTGAAATGGAGTCTCCTGTCACCCAGTCCAGCGATGAGGCTTTATTGAATTCGGTGATGGCAGATGCAGAAGATGCCCTATGGCAGGATTTGGCGCGGTTGATTGATGTTTCTACGGAAGAGATTGTGAAGGCCAGCCTGTCAGGGGATGTGTCTGCGTTTGAATCAATTGACTTTGAGGCGGTGCAGCCCGCTCCGAAGGCAGACCCTTCTCCTTGGGAGGAGTCCCCTGAAGGAAAGGCGAACTCATTTGAACAGTCAGAACAGTCATCAGAACAGTCAATGGCTGAACCTGCCAGCACTCCCTTGCAGCAGATGCCTCGCCCCATTACTGCCTTTGCCCCCAAGCTTCGATCGAACCGTCCAACCCAGCCGTCTACTCCGTCGGCGCAACCCACTGCACCAGAAGTTGCTGCATCTGCACAGAATCCAGCTTCAAATCAGCAGGTTCCATCTGCACCAGCCCAGCCACCCACTCCGCCGGCCGGCTCTAATCCCAGTTGGCCTTCGCCTGTGGTGTATCCGCTCCGTCCTGCCAAGAAGCGACGATCGCTTGCGGCGGTAGACTTACCCTCATTCCTTCAGCAGGAGCCAGGCCCTTTACCGACCTAAGCTGAATTGAAAAGCTAGCCCTTTCTAACTGGCGGGCGTACCAAAGTTCTGTGTCCAGTAGTAGCGGTAGTTCACTCTTCCAGTATCGTTTGCGGTGAAGTAGAACCCAGCCCCAATCTCTCGCAGGTTGGGGTTCATGATGTTGGCACGATGCCCTGGGCTGTTCATCCACGCTTGTACAACTTCGTCTGCTGTACTATAGCCAACACCAATATTTTCACCTGCCCACAGGTAGTTATATCCTGCTCGTCGCATTCGGTCTGCCCCTCTTGATCCATCAGGAGCTTGGTGAGCATAAAAGTCGCTGACAATCATATTTTCAGTATGGGACTGGGCAACCGCAGACAAAACCGGATTTACCTTAAACGGAGCAAGCCCACCCTGCTGCCGATGGAAATTGGTCAGGGCAACCACGCGGTTTGTCATTGCATTTAAGTTTGCCTGACGAGGCAACCCAGAAGGAGCTGGCATATCAGCAACTTTCAGACTGAGTTGGTAGCGGGTGCTTCCCTTCTGTCGAGCGACTCGCACATAATAAGTTCCCTTCTCAACGATTTGCTCAAGGCGGCCATTCGATCGCTTGTTTTGCACCGCCCGGTCTAGCACTTTGCCTTTACCATTCAGCAAGGATAGGTTTGTATTTGCCTTTACTCCAGACAAAGTGAGGTTAATGTTGCTAGACCGATTTAGCCGCAGCCTGTAGAACTGGTCTGGGTTATCGCCGCCAATTTTTCCAGAATAAACGCGATTTCCGCCACTCAAGGGCCGAAGTTGTTTAGCCGTTTTTAGTTGCTCATTCAAGCTCATAACTATGCTTGTCCATTTTCCACAGATGGCATAGCTAGTGTGGGCTGAATTTACATTAAAACGCTCAGTAGTTATGTCTAAATTTAGACTTTGATTAGATACATACCGTATTTTAACGGAGATGGTAAAAGCTTTTGGGAAGAGAAACTTCTGTGCAATGGATCTTTTTAGAAAGTTAATGAAAACGCTGTAGCCTTTTAGAAAGGATAGCTAGAGCAGCGAGTGGAGAGGCAAAAAATTATCTGTTTAGCCCTTCCACTTAAGGATGCAGGTTTTACAGAGACTTGTATTCGTATTTACACGTATAGCTTGTCTACAGGAGATATTGAGGCTTTGCCTTTAGCGATCGCCTGGAAAATATAGCCGTTCGGGGTAATGATCGGCGTTGATTTCGATCACCAAATCGACAAATTGGGCAGCGTGACGCATGGGTTCAACGAACAGTTTAGGGTGAAGCGATTTCCAGAAATATTCCACAAATTCATAAACTTCGGCTGCTGACATTCCCGCTTTGCCAGAAGCAATCATCTCTTGTTCTGCTTGCTGCCGCCATTGTTGGCTCAGGCGATAGTCAGAGGGATAGAGCAAGATCAGGCGATCGAGTTGTTCCCATAGGGGCAGGTATTCCTCTAGTCGAACGTTGACCTCACGGGCAAAGTCCCGATCGGCTTCAGAGGAAATGGGAGGAGGAGCCGTTTCAAAGGCCGTTGGGTGAATGGGACGCACCCCCACAAACCAGCCTTCAAACAGCACAATGTCTGCTCCTGTGATGATCTCTGGAGTTGTCCGATCGCCCGCTCCATTGTGCAATGACTTGTCAAACCGGGGAATGGCGATCGAGGTTTGCTGATCAGCATGGGCGGAGTAACGGATTTGATGCAGTAGCGTTAAGCCAAGCTGAACATCGTGGGTTCCGGGTGGGCCACGCCAGCGAAAGCGAGGATCATTTTGCTGAAGCTGTTGCCGTGCGGCGTAGGTTTTGTATAAATCGTCGATCGACAGACGGCAAACCCGCAGACCCATTTGCTCCAGAATGCAAGCCAGAATTTTAGTCAGGGTCGTTTTACCCGTTCCCTGTCCACCCAGGATGCCTTGAATTAACGGATGGTCTAATTCTTGATGCCAGTGAGCAAGCTGCACCGCCAACGGCAACCAGAGGTTCCACAGCAAGTCGAGGGGGCAAGTCTCCCAACCTAATTCCTCCTGACAGAATGCATCAAGTAGGGGAACGATCGATCGAAGTTGCTGTAGACGGTCTTGGATGGTTTCTGCGGTCGTTTTAGCCGTTCTGCCTGATATCGGAGCGCAAAGGGGATGGCTGAGTAACTGTTGCTCCAAGTAGGGCTGAATTTGGGTAGTGGAAGTTCTGTCTGTGAGCCAAGCCGTCAGCCATTGGATTAAGGATGCTTCCGAGGCTTGCCCATCGGCCGAGTTGGATATCATACCGCTTTACTTCCCTATGGCTGCCCTTCAACTTCCCAGCTTAAACGCTTCCACAAATAAGCCGTAAACTAACCCAATTTTGAGGCAGTTTAGCATTTCGGCAAACAGCGGCCGGGCAGCAGAAAGTTCTCCCTTGGGAGTGCGCCGATCGCGGATGGTATCTCCCCGGTAAACGAGCCAGCTTGTGATTTCGGTAAAGATGAGTAAAAGCATCGCAAGGTATACATCCAACTCGGCTCGTTGCCCAGCCACCGTAGAGACAACCGTGGCAACAAAGTTTCCCAGCAGGAGGCTAATGATGATAACAGAAATGCGCCGCCAAGGGTTGCGTATCCACTGATTGAACTGTTCCAGAAGGCGATCGACGAGATCATTTAAACGAGTATTTTGCACGGGTCGGTTCACATGCGCTTGGATCATTTTGCCATGTTTCTTTGGAGATTTATTCAAATCCCCTGATCCCAAAAAACTTCTTTGAATCTATACACGATCCCCACTCAAAGACGCTTCTGACTTCTAGAGTAGAGAAAGAAGGATTTGTTAGAGGCAGGGTTCAGTGACAGACGATCTGAAGCTCAAAATATACCCTGCGGTGATTGGAGTACTGGGGGCCTTCCTGGTGGCATCACTGCTGTTTAATGTAGAAATTCAAGTCGATCGCGGGATTCCCACCGGGGGAATTCCCCCCACCAGTCGAGATTTACCCCCAGATCCTCCCTTAGTGCCAACGACTGCTCCCTCCCCTGCCTCAGAGCCCCTCGCACCGGAAACCCCGATCGCCTCGGAGGAACTACCCGCCCTACCTGCTCCAGAACCCAATTTATCCGCAGGAATTGATGCTCAAGGGGTTTTGCGAGTCAGTAATCAAACGGAATATCCCTTACGAGTTGCCCTACTGCGCCGCCCCACCCCTGAGGAGGTTCCAGTTAGCCTGGAGGAGACATTGGCGTTTGACCAGCCCGTTCACTGGGATTTTGCGCCCAACGAAGGACGGGCAAAGGGGTTGATCCTGTCATTGCCAACGGAAGAGTTACAGCTACAGCCTGGAGATGTTTTAGTCGCATTTGCTCAGGATGGCTCTCGTCGGTATTGGGGCCCCTATGTGGTGGGTGAAACCTCTTTACCCGCTTGGAATTCGGCAACGACTGAGTGGCAGTTGATTTTGCGACCCTGATGCTAAAATAGCCAAGTTTGTTCTGAACCTTGTCAACCTGAACCGCAAATAAAAGTTGCCTTTAACCGACTATGCAAGCTCGCCGAATTGCCCGTGAACTGGCTATCCTTAGCCTTGCCCAGCTTCCCAACAAGCCAGAACGCCTTCAGGCACAGCAGTTACAGGATGTGGTGTTGGCGGCAGTACGTACTTTAACAACGGAAGTTCATGACACCCTGGAAACGGCGGCGGCAGAACTGAGTCGGGGGAACGATCGCCTGTTAAGCAGCGAAACGCGGGCAGTGGATCTGCAAAGTTCCAAAACAATGGTGAAAGAAGCGATCGATTTAGCGCAGGCCGCCATTAACCGGATTGGGTCAGCTTTGGAAATTCCGGAGTTCATCCAGTTAGCGAACCAAAAGGAAGTGCGAGCCTACACGATGGAGCTGCTGACTCAGGTTAAAGCCAACCAGGTCGAAGCCGATCGGCTGATTGAACGATCGCTAGTAGACTGGCAAATGTCTCGATTGGCCCGGATTGATCAAGATATTCTGCGGCTGGCCGTCACCGAGTTTTGGTTTTTGGGTATTCCTCAGCAGGTGGCAATTAATGAGGCGATCGAGCTAGCCAAACGCTACAGCAGCGAAGATGGGCATCGATTCATTAATGGTGTCTTGCGGCGAGTCACAGAACAACTCAAGACCGAGCAAACGATCGAACCATCCGTACCAGATCTTCAGTAAGGTTAAACAGTACAGTTAAAACAGTAGCTTTTGGGCAACAGGTTCGACGATTATGGCTCCTTTCAACTGGTTTAACCGCCAATTCGACAAATCTTCCTCGGAAAAAGATGCTGGAAGCAAAGAGGAAAGCAATGCAAAGGAAACCGCTCAGCCACAACCGATCGCTGACGAGGCAAAACCCTCTGCGGCAGCCGCACCGTCTGAGGACTATTTGAACTGGGCAAAGGCAGCCTATGAGAATATTCGCAAACGGCAACAAACAGAAGAACCTGCCCCAGTTGAGGAACCTGCTGCATTAGGGGAACCTACCGCAGAACCAGCTTTAGAAGAACCAGCTTTAGAAGAACCGACTCCAGAAGAAACCACTCCTGCCCAAGACTCTGCACCGCCGATCGCAGAACCGATCGCCAGTGAACCAGAACCAACCCAAGAGCCAAAACAACCCCCTGAAGCTGAACCTGCGGCAGAAGAATCTGCTCCTGTAACGGCAAAAGCCCCTGAACCTGAAGCCCCAACGCCCGATGCAACAACTCAACCTGCTGCTGCACTGCCTTTCTGGGCCAAGGCCGAAGCTGAAAGACAGGAACGCCTGGAACGGTTACGCCTGGAAGCCGAGGCCAGTGCTGCCGCCGAAGCTGCCGAATTGGCTCCTGCGACTCCAACCACAACGGTGACAGAAGCCCCCTTGCCCGAATTTGTGCTGGATGAAGGGTTCCTGTGGTCAGCGGAGGTGTTGGCTTCTCAGGGTCGTCGTCCTGAAGATGTATCCCTTGAAGAAATTACCTGGTTGAAGCGGTTGCGCCAGGGGTTAGACAAAACTCGACGAGGCTTGGTCAATCAACTCCGATCGATCGTGGGACAGGGGCCACTGAACCAGGATGCGGTCACGGAGATTGAATCGCTTCTGCTACAAGCGGATGTGGGCATTGAGGCGACAGATTTCATCATTGAATCGTTGCAGAGTAAGCTCCGGGAAGAAGCCCTGCCTCCGGCTGAGGCGATCGCCTACCTAAAGGAAATCCTGCGGGGAATGCTAGACAAACCCCTGGGAACTTCCCACAGCTTTACGTTTGCCCCCGAAAAAGACAAACTCAACATTTGGCTCATTACCGGAGTGAACGGGGCAGGCAAAACAACGACGATCGGCAAGATTGCCCACATTGCCAATAAATCTGGCTTTAAGTGTTTGATTGCGGCGGCGGATACATTTCGGGCGGCGGCGGTTCAGCAGGTCAAAGTTTGGGGAGAACGCAGCGAAGTTGAAGTGATTGCCAACCCAGGCAAAAATACTGATCCGGCGGCGGTTGTGTTTGATGCCATTACTGCGGCCCAGTCTCGCGGAACCGAACTTTTACTGGTAGACACGGCTGGCCGGCTGCAAAACAAGAAGAACCTGATGGATGAACTGGCTAAAATCCGCCGGATTATCGACAAAAAAGCTCCTGATGCCAATGTGGAATCATTGCTTGTTTTAGATTCTACATTGGGACAAAACGGACTGCGCCAGGCAGAAGTCTTTTCTGAAGTGGCAAAGCTCAATGGTGTCGTGTTGACTAAGCTAGACGGGACAGCGAGAGGGGGAATTGCCCTGGCCGTTGTGCAGCAGCTTGGGTTGCCAATCCGGTTTATTGGAGCCGGTGAAGGCATTGAAGACCTCAGACCCTTCTCCAGCTTTGAATTTGTTGAAGCATTGTTGAGCGGTTAGGTAAAGTGACTAGCGGTGGGGGCACTTTTTTAAAGGCTTTATTGTCAAAGCTTAACTCAGGTGGCATCATCTAAGTAAAAACCGCTATATCATGATTGATAAGCATTTAGTGTTTTCCCTGACCTCAGCCAGCCTGGAGTAATTCTGTGCAGCATCCCTCCTCTCACTCGCCCACCCTGAACCGTCATCTTTCTCGGTTGGGCACATTAACGATCGAACTCGTTGCGTTGCGGAACCGTAGAGGTGTCGTGAATGTCGCTCTGTTTGCTGGCCCTGATGGATACCCCAGCAATGCAGAACTGGCGGTGCGCTCTGGTCAGTTTCCGATCGCCGATGTCCCGCTAATCATCCAGTTTGATGGGTTGCCCTATGGCGAATATGCAGCCACCATTCACCATGACGAAACGATGGATGCAACTTTGACCTGTAACGCACTGGGGATTCCCAAGGAAGGAATTGGCTTTTCAGGCAATCCCAGAATTTGGAAAGGAATTCCACCCTTTCGGCGGTCTGCGTTTGAGTTTGCCCCTGGCTCCGAAGCCATTTCCATCACCATGAAATACCTCTTGCCGTAGCATCCGCCAGAATATCTAAGTTTTGCTGGACGGTTTGCTGAAGCTGCTGCACCACCAGGGTTACAGTATCTGATCGGGCTTTGCTGTAGGCATCAAGGTAGTCTTTCAGGTTAACGGGTTTACCAACCCGCAGGAAAGCATGGCGGTGCCCCTTGGGGCGGGGTTTATCGATGCCAAAGACTTCCCGTTCCAGGCGAGTCAGCGTATCTAAAAACCTTTCTGGAGTTGGCTTTTCGGCAACGTAACCATCATAAATCGCATCAAAGTTGAGGACTCTCATCAAAGACTTCGAGATGACTGCCCAATCATCTGAGCCGTCTTCCAAAACGATCGTCTGCTGCTGTTCGAGGGCATGGCGCAAGCGGTAGACTCGTTCGCGATCGGGGTCTTTGGGGGCAGGGGGCAGACCCAGTTTGGCTTCGCTCTGTTGAATAACGTTGGCCTTCAAGTTTTCAATACGTTGATTCCAATTCAGGTGGGCATCTGGAACAACGCCATAGTCCTGCTCGCATTGGGCCAACACTTCAGAGGCAGCGATCCGAAGGCGTTCATAATAATCCCCATGAGGCGTAATTCCTAGAGCTTTCTCCAGATTGCGAAGCGATTTGTCAATCACAGGCTTCATTTTGCCAATGTAGGCATATTTCAGACTGATCGGCACAGCATAAATATCGGGGACAGGTTGCCCGCGTTTGGCAGACCGGGCTAGGGCTTGGAGTCCAAGCTGTACGGCTCCAGGACGAAACGGCATCACCGTATCGTTTTGAAAGGAGCAACCGCCCTCTGGAAAAATCACCAATTTGCACTGAGGCTGCACCAATAACTCCAGTGTTTGCACAATGCTGTTGCGATCGGCCATCCCCCTCTGCACCGAATAAGCCCCCAGTTGTTGATAAAACCAACCTTTCCAGCCCGTAAACTGCTCGTAGGCCGTTAGATAATAAAACGGCTGATTCAAATACCCCGACAGCAAAAACATGGCGATCGGATCATCAAAGGTCGGGTGATTACACAGCAGCAAACAGCGTTCCGGAATGAGACTATCCAATGAAACATCTGGGTCAGCCGTCACAATGAGATTCAATTGATGGACTGCTTGAGCCACCTTTGGCGCAATACGCTGGGCTGTCCAGACCAATGGCGGGTTCAGCTTTGGCGGATAAAATGGGCGCGATCGAGACTTCATTCACAACTTGTCCAGATGGATTTATCCCTCATCGCTCTTAGGGGCAATTGGGCTAGAAGGGATATCTTTAGCTGTGATTGTACTGGACAGAAGACATTTTTGAGGCTTCACGCTCTAACTTCCCTGATTCCCCATTCCCCACTTGCTGCTTCCCATTCCCTACCCGCTCTTAATTACACCGCATTCTCTTCAGGCAGCTAGGCAACAAAGACAGTAACACCAGGGCACACAGCGCGATCGAAAGATGACCCATCCCTTCACCCGCTAACGCCTTACGCCCAGAGATTCCTAGCCCGGTGTATGCCATTGTGCCAGGAATGATGCCAATGAGTGTCCCTAGGGCATAGGGTTTCAGCCCGATCGGGGTTAGCCCCAGCAAAAAGTTCACCAGGTTAAATGGCGAAATCGGAACGATGCGGATGGCCAAAACACAGCTAAAAGCATTTCGATGGGTGATTTGGCAGAGGCGGCGCATGAGTTTGTGATGACCAAACCTTTTCTCGACCCGGTTTCGCAGCAGATACCGAGTCAGGCAAAAGGCAACGATCGCCCCCAAGGTGGCCCCCACCGTAGACCAAACCGTTCCCCAAACCAAGCCATAAATTGCCCCTCCCGCAATGACGAGCAGGGTTCCGGGTAGCCCGATTACCGTTGCTAAAACCTGCGCCAAAATAAACGTACAAACGCTACAAGCCTGCATATTAATGTGTAGCATTAAGGCTTCCAGGTCTAGCAGCAGCCGAACCGGAACCCAATCCAGCACAAACGAGAGGACGATCGCCCCTAAGACTAAGTAGAATACTTTACTTTGAGCCAGTTTAAGGATATTCATCTTAACCTGTGAGCGAACTTGAAATTTAGCCAGCTTGATGGCTCCATTAAACCTGCCAAAGCTGAGAAATTCCTGAGATAGGTTTAAATTGAGAATGAAGAGGCAGAGCTAAACCCCGCTGACTTTGCTGAATGGATCTACCAGAAAAGCGCAACGGGAAACCGGACTGAATCAAGCTGGGGCAAAAAGACAAACGGACTTGAATCAACAGCTTTGCTAGTCTCTTCTGCCTAATACGGGCAATAACCGAATAAATTGCACCAAATCATCCAGACGATCGAAGGGCTTGCCAATGAAGACGTGATTTTCGACCCAGTAGAGGTCAGAATCGTCAATATGAAGAATTTTTAAAATACATCCTCGATCGGCGGCGAGCTGTGAAACTTCAAGGGTGTTCATGTTGGGTGGAATGCAGAGGGGAACTGGAAGGCTCAACGTGGTTACGGGTGAACGGTTGAGAAGATTAACCTTATTTTTAGAGTTTTTTAAGAATTCCTTTTCAGTATTTTTCAGGATCTTTCTGGGAAATCTAAGGGGGGTTTTATCACCTTCTACGCAACTTCAATGAGTTCATTGCCCAGGAATCGTTCGGTTTTTTCCCTTGGAACCTGATACCTGTGTACACTCAATAAATAATTCAAACTCCTTCACTTTTGCTCTTGATGCGGCTATGACCCTGAAACCCTCGCAAATTCAAGACATCCTTAGTGCCAAACGGGATGAGTTTACGGCATTTAGTCAGGAAACCTGGCAGCAGTTACAGCAATACCGCAAGATGTTGGCTCACCTATCTCCTCAAGGGGAAGCCGACCTGCTGAAGCGTCTCAAAAAACAACCCCATGAGGTGGGTGCCCGCTTATTAGAACCTCTGACCCATGCTGAAAATGGTGTGGTTCCTTCTAAGCTGGTTTGGCAAAATCGGGAACAGAGTTTGGCGTGGGTGCGCGATCGGCTGACTGGGATTAAAACCTTTGCGGTGGATGGGTCACAAATTTATCCGGGTAAAGATTTATCAATTCCGATCGCCCTTGTGCAAATCGGCTGGTTTGAAAACCCGCACTTACCCCTAGGCGGTTACGAAAAAGATGTTCGAGTGGATGTGATGACTCCCACCGATTTGCAGGCGAACCACAGTGGCGAACCCGTCGATCGCCGGGTGAATATGCGGCGGTTTCAAATGGAAACTCAGCGATTAGTGGAATATATCCAGGCGAACGCTCAGGCAGAAGATTGTCTCGTATTTTTGGATGGCTCACTCGTTGCCACGTTTGCAGAAGCATTTGATGCCAAGAGCCGCCAGTTTTATGTAGACTGCCTGCTAGAGCTATTGCAAGCCAGCGAAACCTGCCGCGTTCCCCTCGTCGCCTATATTGACACGTCCTATGCTCAGGATTTGTCTGTCATGCTGAAAACGCTGTTTGAGTTGCCAGAGTCGCAAACGATTCACGATGCCCTGTTGCTCAATAAATTTATGGAATGGGGCGATCGAACTCCGCTTTTCCTCTGCCAGCGTTCCGGCATCTTAAAGGACTATGAAGCCCATCGCGACCAAATCGCCTTTACCTACCTTAAAACCAACCGTGAAGGACAACCGGCCCGCCTAGAAATGCCTGTGTGGATGTATGAAGCGGGGCTGTCCGATCGGGTGATTGACTGGGTGCGGGGTGAAGTAATTATCGGTGGCGGCTACCCTTACGTAATCGAAACCGCAGACCAAACGGCCGTTCTCCAGGCAGACGATCGCCAAGCGTTCTACCGAATTTTGCAAGACTGGGCTGAGCAGGAAGAACTTGATCTACGGTTTTCTCGCAAGATGGTGAGCAAGGTGAGGCGGCGGTAAAAGATACTGAGGGGAAACAAAATTCATTAGGCGACCAGAAAGGTTAGGACATGAGGGTCAATTTTGATGTCAATGACGGCAGATGTGGCAAAAGCGGAAAGGTCGCTAGACGATCGCATTTCATCATCGATATGAATGTCAAAGGCTTCTCCCTGGATTTGGATCTGTTTGCCTCTGTGAATGGTTAGCGGTGGGGGTTGCTGTTTGCCTGCGAGACGGCGAGAAAGATACTCGTCAAGCTTGTGGCGATCGTCTTTTGTCAAAAGGACAACATCCAACAGACCATCACCAGGGTTTGCATTGGGAGCCAGATAAAGGTTTGAGCCAACAGATGCAATGTTCATCACCTCTACCCCAATGTATTCCCCTGAAAAACCCTGTCCATCCAAACGAATATCTAGACCTTTTGCCGGATAATTTTGCAGGTTTTCTTGCAACATTTGCAAGGCGGCCACAATCTCTTCTTGAGCACTGTATTGCTCCATCGCATCGCTTTTAGCCGCCTTTAACATCGTATTGGCAAACAGCCCAATCCCAAAACTTTCAATGTAATAGGTTGTTCCCCAAGCTCCACTGACAATTGCCCCATCAAACGGGATAGTTCGCGCAGTTGTCCAACTGTTAATCAGACGATCGAGCGGTGTATCTGCTAATTTAAGGGTCTTCGCAATATTATTGGCTGTTCCCAGGGGTAAAACGGCAATGGGGATCGATCGGCTAACCAAGCGTTTGGCAACTTTACCAACCGTGCCATCTCCGCCCGCCACTGCCACCCAATCACCAGGGTTTTTCAGAGCAGTGTCCCAGTTATCTTCTCTCGTAGATTGGTAAACTACATCATGCCCCGCATTCCGAATCAGTGTGAGAAGTTGTTCACTAGAAATTTCCTCATCCCCTGAACCAGGATTATGAATCAGCGTGACTTGCATTAAAATCTCTCCCGAAAGCTCGACGTTTCATGACATTCATTTACCTATGCTGATTGAAAAGGAAACTCCCTTTGGGATAAACCTAAGGAGGTTAGAACAATGCGAATCCTCATTGCAAACGATGATGGAATTTATAGTCCTGGAATTGCAACCCTAGCGGAGGTTGCCGCAACGTTTGGTGATGTGCGAATTGTGGCACCGGATGTAGAAATGTCTTCTGCTGCCCATTCAATTACTGCTTCTCGTCCGCTCTCCTACAAACGCACTCCGATCAAAAATTTTGAGGCATATCGGGTGAACGGTACTCCTGCTGACTGTGTAGCCCTGGGAGCCTACCACTGGGAGAAGGTAGACGTGGTGCTTTCTGGGATTAATCTGGGAAGCAATTTAGGGAATTCAATGTGGCATTCGGGGACATTGGCGGCAGCAAAGCAGGCAACTTTACTGGGAATGCGCGGTATTGCCCTCAGTGCCCCTGTAACGTGGAGTGAACCAAACTTTGATGCGTTGAAGCCAGCCGTACAACGAGTCTTAGAGTTACTTTTGCCCAATTCTGACTTGACATTGGTCAATGTCAATTTTCCAGATGAGGAACCCAAAGGTTTTCGCTGGACACGACAGTCTGTTCGGCATTATGACGGTCAGGTGGTTCCTGGGGAAGACCCAATGGGGCGACAGCATTTTTGGTTTACCAGCATGCCGATCGAAGCAGCTGAGGCAGGAACCGATCGTTGGGCTGTGGAACAGGGCTACGTTTCAATGACTCCCCTTCGCCTTGATCTGACGAATGAAGCTGAGCTATCCACCGTTCAATCAAAGTATTCGCTACTTGAATAATTTGCACTGAATGGCAGACAGGTTAGCCAGTAAAACAACACAGTACGATTCAGCGTCCCCATGATTACAGAGATGGATTTCTGTAGGAGCAAGTTGCTGTTAACCCCTACAGAAATTCTACGTACTACGAGTGAGTTTTTGCGAAGAAGACTTAAAGCATCGTTTCGCTATTCACTAGAACGTTCCGTCGTTTGTCTGCTCAACGTCCGCGATCTGAGAACCAAACTGAGCTTCTTCAATCGTTCTGCGATCGCTGGCAATATCGTGCTCTGGTGAATTAGGCTGCCAGTCCCGCTCATGGTCTCTGGGGTTGTATTGGTTCAGTACACGCATTGTGGGCAAGCTTTCTCCTCGCTGTAGCCCTAATTGTTGCTGACGATCACCAGGACGAACGGCATCAGGTTGTGTTGTATCAGGTTGAGTCATTCCGGGTTGCTGTGTACCAGGCTGAGTTGTACCGGGCTGATTCATTCCGGGCTGCTGTGTACCGGGCTGCTGTGTACCAGGCTGGGTGCCGGGCTGATTCATTCCGGGCTGATTCATTCCAGGCTGACCACCAGGTTGATTCATTCCAGGCTGGTTTGTATCCGGTGTTCCGGTTTGTCCTACCGTTGTATCAACCTCTGTCGTGTCTGTACGTACAGTATTGGCTTGCCCAGGGTTCGTGTGGGCATTGTTCGGCTGCCAGTTAGAAGCATCGTCTCTGGGGTTGTACTGATTTAACATCCGCATGGTTGGCAAAGCCCCTTCCGATCGCGGACTGGATGTGTGAGTGCTGGCATTTGCAACAGGTGCAATGAATGCTGAGACTAACAAAGCTGAAAAGCCCGTGAAAATTAGCCGAGTGATAGCCATGTTTTTAACTCCTTCCCTTCCTTTTTGGACAAATTCTGCGGCTGAACTTTGATTGTTCTGGTTCAGCAATTAAGTACTTTGGTTGCAGACCTTTAGGTAAGATTACAAAAAATAACTAAAGGTACACATTTACCAATTGACAGAAATAGTTTTTTTCTTAACCAGAGATTATCTCTATTTAGAAGAGTATTGGGGCTTGACCTCAGGCAGACGAGTCTATTCCAGTGTTTGTAGTCTGGAATACATTGATTTTTGGTTAGCCAGGATTGACACAGTTGCTTTGAGATAAGGAACAGGACTTACGCAAGCTCTGTTTCAGACCTCCAGCTCTAGCGTAAGGTGGGCAGTGCCCACCCTACAAATGAAGGTTTTGCGTAAGCCCTAAAGGGAGCTAAAACTTTAATCCAGTAATGATGCTCATCGTCGGCTGGGCGGGCAAAATGCCTACCTCACAAGACAATTACCCTACGATTTTCGGAACTTCCATTTTCGGAACTTCCATAAACAGGTTATTAGTTTGAGTCAGTTTCAACGGACTTGAGCATTCAGCCGGAAATTAATTTCCTAGTGCGAAGTGCGTCAGTCCTGGATTTAATTGATCGATCGCGCTAGCAAGGATTGCCTTGGATGTTGTGATGTCTGCGATCGTGATTTAGGGCGTAATTGTCATGACAGCAAAAAGTTGTGGCTTTGCCCTACACTCAGTTGGTAATAGTGCAGCCCTGTTTGTTAAAGCTGATCTACTCTGATGCCCAATATTAAACTTGATCATTGCGTGATGCACGTTTCCAATTGGGAACGATCGAATTTGTTTTATCGAGAGGTGCTAGGGGCTGAAGTCATTGCGACTGGTTCCAAATGGGTCTACCGATTTGGGGATGTCCAGCTAAACCTGCACGGGCCAGGGGCGATCGGTACACCTGTTGCAAAAGTTCCAGTTGCTCCGGGCGGCAGTGATTTGTGTTTTGAGTGGATTGGGTCGCTAGAGGAAGCACAAAAACATTTGGCTCAGCATGGCGTGGCGATCGAAGTTGGCCCCATCAAACGGTTTGGTGCGCGTGGATTTGGAACCAGCCTTTACTTTCGTGATCCAGACGGTTCGCTCTTAGAGTTTATTATTTACCCTGATGCATCTCCACACTAATACATCACTACTCTCATTCTGATATCATTCTGATTTCATCGCCAGCGATACACTAAACCACTCAGCTAAATTCATCTCTGGCATCCATTGCTTTACCTAACCACAACATGATTAATGGACAGAGATAAACACTACATTATCTCTTCTTAATCTCTCGATCGCGCTGATTCTGAAGGACAGAAATATTTCTCATCACTGCACTCATATTGTCATGGTGATGTCATATTTCTTTGCAATGCTTAATAACGCAGCGTTCGTTGAAACGCCATTAGGTCAGATTGCAGCATTTTCTGGACAAGAATACTAAATCACAAGGGCACTGCTATGGTTTTCAAACGACGAAATGTTCTTCAAAGCTTAACTTTAACGGGGATCGCGATGATCGCGGCCGCTTGTGCAGGCGGTGGGCAGCAGACAGCCACCGGAACGGCAGATTGTCCTCGTCCTTCCACAATGGATCAACAATTTTGCGATCGAGATGGTGATCTAGTGGCCGATCCACCGGAAGATCCGTCTGAATTTGTTAATCCGGATACGCTGGTTTTTGCCTACACTCCTGTAGAAGATCCAGCCGTTTATGAGGGTGTTTGGGCAGAGTTTATTGAGCATCTGTCTGAAGTCACTGGTAAAGAGGTTGAGTTTTTCGCAGTCGATTCTAATGCAGCACAGCTAGAGGCAATGCGTTCAGGTCGGCTTCATGTTGCAGGATTTAATACCGGCAGCGTTCCCTACGCTGTAAACCTGACGGGGTTTGTTCCTTTTACAATCATGGCGGCTGAAGATGGCAGCTATGGCTATGAAATGGAAATCATTACCCACGTTGAAAGCGACATTGAGAGCCTGGAAGACCTGAATGGACGGCAGCTTGCCTTTACGTCTCCCACTTCCAACTCTGGCTTTCAAGCTCCTTCAGCTTTACTGGAAGGACAGTTTGGACTGAAGGCAGATGAAGACTATCAAACCGCCTTCTCTGGAGCACATGACAATTCCATCTTGGGAGTTCAAAACAGAGATTATGAGGCCGCAGCGATCGCTAACTCTGTGATGGGAAGAATGTGTGCGCGAGGTGCCGCAGATTGTAATCAAATTCGCTCTCTTTACCAATCTGAAACCTTCCCAACCACCGGATACGGTTACGTTTACAATCTTGACCCTGTAATTGCAGAACGGGTTAGGGAAGCATTCTTCACCTTTGATTGGGAAGGAACAGGGCTACAAGAAGAATTTGGGCAAGAAGGCGAAGCTCAATTTATTGAGATTACCTATGAAGAGCAATGGGCTGTTATTCGAGAGATCAACGAGATTCAAGGTGTGGAATACACCCTGAACTAGTGCGCCTAAATTGTCTAAACCTAAATTGCCATTGAAGCAAAGACGGTAAAAACACAACCAAAAAACGGGACTGAGGTATTGATGGTGATTGAACCTTCAACCTCAGTTCTCATTCCTGGTTTTTTCCTTGAGCCAGGAGTCGATCGCCCACCCTCATACAAGTCAACACCATGCTGCGAATTGAATCATTGGTGAAGAAGTATCCAACTGGAGACGTTGCGTTACAAGGAGTGAGCTTACAGGTTCCAGATGGTCAGGTAATGGCACTGATTGGGCCGTCTGGGGCTGGAAAGAGTACGTTAATTCGGTGTATTAATCGGCTAGTGGAACCAACGAGCGGGCAAGTTTGGCTGAATGACCAGGACTTAGCTCGGATGAATTCGGCTCAGTTACGGCGAGCTAGACGAAAAATTGGCATGATCTTCCAGGAATATGCGCTAGTTGAACGGTTGACCGTTATGGAGAATGTTCTGTCTGGTCAACTGGGCTACGTCAACTTTTGGCAGAGCTGGTTTCGCAGGTTCCCACAACACACGATCGAGGAAGCATTTCGACTGTTGGAACGAGTCGGTTTAGGAAGCTTTATTGACAAGCGGGCGGATGCCTTATCAGGTGGACAACGACAGCGAGTTGGAATTGCGCGTGCCCTATTACAGAACCCTGATTTGCTCCTGGTGGATGAACCGACTGCTAGCCTTGATCCCAAAACGTCTCGCCAAATTATGCGATTAATTTGCGAACTTGCACAGGAACGGCAGCTTTCCGTCATTGTGAATATTCATGATGTGCCGCTTGCCCAAATGTTTGCCCAACGAATTGTTGGACTGCGATTGGGTGAAATTGTCTACGATGGTTCTCCTGATTTGCTGACCCCAGATGTTTTAACTAACATCTATGGCGAAGAAGATTGGACATCTGCATCGGATGAAGATCAGCAGGAAGTTGATCCGCCGAAATCCCCTGTTTATGAAACCGTAACGCAGGAGATCTAGCGATGACAAAAGCAGCAATGTCTGGAGCCACTACATCTGGGCGATCGTGGTCGCCTCCTCCCTTCATTAAAAATCCCTGGTTGCGCTGGGGAATTATCAGCAGCAGCATTCTATATTTAATCTTGGCGATCGCTTCTGTGAACATTGACCCTGCCCGGATTGCGCGTGGACTGGAACGGGGTAGAAGCTTATTTCAGGCATTTCTTCAACCTGACTTTTTTACACGTGGCAGCGATATTGTTTCAGGGGTAGTGGAAAGCCTGTGGATGACCGTTGTGGCAACGGCGATCGGTGTTTTTATCTCGATTCCAGTAGGGTTAGGAGCCGCTCGTAATATGGTTCCTCTTCCCATCTATTTGGTTTGTCGGTTGCTGGTTGCCCTCTCTCGAACGTTTCAAGAAGTCATTATCGCAATTTTATTCGTTGTGATGGTTGGGTTTGGCCCCTTGGCGGGTGTCTTAACTCTGGCATTTGGTAGTCTAGGATTTTTCTCTAAACTGTTAGCTGAAGACATCGAAGAGATTGATTCCAGTCAAGTTGATGCGATTCGTTCCACTGGGGCATCCTGGTTACAAACGATCGCCTTTGGTGTATTTCCTCAAGTGCTTCCCCGCATGGTCGGACTGTCACTGTACCGCTTTGATATTAACCTGCGAGAGGCTTCTGTCATCGGCATTGTGGGGGCAGGGGGCATCGGCTCAACGCTGAACACCTCCCTTCAGCGATATGACTATGAACTATCCTCGGCCATTATTCTGGTCATCATTGCGCTGGTGATGGCTACCGAACTGACATCAAGCTGGATTCGCCGGAGGTTACAGTAATGCCTGTTGTGTTAAAGAATGGAAGTAAAACCTGGCAGTGGCGCGATCGAAAAACAGAATGGCTCAACTGGCTAGGCTGGATGGCCGGTGCGATCGTGGTGATGTATTGCTGGCAAATGATTGCCGATCGGACAAATTGGTCTTTTGTTCAGGATGCTCCCCGACAGGCGGCAAACATGATTGCGAGAGGCATTCCGCCCCGATGGGAATACATGAACCAGCTCTGGAGTCCGTTGTGGGATACGCTCACCATTGCCACCCTCGGATCGGTCATTGCCTTCTTTATTGCCGTTCCGGTTGCCTTCCTTGCCGCCCAAAATACCACTCCCCACCCCATCGTTCGCCAAATTGCCCTGCTCGTCATTGTGGCATCCCGTTCCGTCAACTCGCTGATTTGGGCATTATTACTGGTGGTGGTTCTGGGGCCGGGTGTGTTGGCAGGCATTCTTGCCATTGCCCTGCGATCGATCGGCTTTACGGCCAAGCTGTTTTATGAAGGCATTGAAGAAATTGATCAAGAACCTGTTGAAGCCGTTACAGCAACCGGAGCCAGCAGTTCACAGGTCTTAAGCTATGCCATCATGCCGCAGGTTGTCCCCACGATCGCAGGTGTCACCATTTACCGATGGGATATTAACTTGCGCGAATCAACGATCGTTGGTTTAGTGGGGGCAGGTGGAATTGGTATCCAGCTTGATGCATCCATTAACACTCTGCGCTGGGGGCAGGTCAGCCTAATTTTGCTTGTCATTTTCATTACGGTTTTCATCAGTGAATGGGTGTCTGCCAAGGTGCGGGAGTTGGTGATTTAGAAAATTTGTGAGGGCATTTAGGTTGGCTATCTGGCAGGCAAGATGCCTGCGCTACGCATTACCCCCTGATTTTTTGGGTTTCAATAGTTTAAGCACTTCTAGCAAACGCCCTCACCTTTTTCCTATCCCTGCTCGATCGCCCCACCACAAGAGCTTCCTGCCCCTGCTGTACAACCAAAACAATGCCGCCCGACGACAATTTCCCTTTGAGCCAGTACGTTTGGATTAAAGTCCCGAATGTGGGGGCGTTGGTCGTTAGGTTGTTCTACTTCTAATTCCAACATTTGGTTGAAATCGCAGTCGAATAAGCGTCCGTCCCAGGAAATTGATAAGGTATTTCGGCACATCAGCCCCTCGATCGTCCCTGGGTTAAATGAATTCACTAACAGTTCCATATATCGTTCCAGGTTTCCCGACTGCTCCAGCCATTCCAAATACCGAGAAATGGGCATATTGTTTAGCGCAATCAATCGATCGAAGCTCACCCCATGATTCTTCATCAGCCCCGTTTTCCATTCCTGCTCCATTCTGGCTTGGCCACTCGCCAAAAACGCTCCCACCGGATTAGACACCAAAGTCAGCCTGCGATCGGGATTACCCATGCCATAGCCCACAGCATTTAGGCGTTTCAAGGCCTCGATCGACTTTTCAAAAGTCCCCTGGCCGCGCTGGGCATCTGTATTCAGTTTGCGGTAGTGCGGCAACGAGCAAACCACTTCTACGCCATGCTCTGCCAGCCATTCTGGAAGGTCTTCCATCGTGGGCAACAACAGCACGGTTAAGTTACACCGATCGATTACCTGTTTACCCCGCAGAGTGCATTGCTCCACCAAATAGCGAAAATGTGGATTCAACTCAGGGGCACCCCCCGTCACATCAACCGTGTGCGCTTCGGTTTGGTCAAGGGCCGCTAAACAAAAATCGATCGTTTCTCGGCTCATAATTTCCCGCCGATCGGGCCCTGCATCCACATGGCAATGGCGACAAGTCATGTTGCACAGCTTGCCCACGTTCATTTGAAAAATCTCTAACTTTCCAGGACGCAGCGTTTGCCATCCTGCATCAGCCAACCGTGCCGAAAAGTTTCCTTCCCTCGGCGTGTGAGACAAATTCAGTGCATTTAAACTGGTCAATTGCCTATCCGGAGCGGCTAAAGGCGATCGGCGTTTCATTAAAGAAGTCGTTGGTTTTGCCCCAGCTTCTACACTATCTAGGTTCAAGCTGTCCAGGTTAAATGGAGTGGCGATCGTTCCCTCGGTCTGTTGCGTTTCTTCAAACATCAAAAAAAATCCTCTCAAGGCACTGCAAAATCAACCCATCAGTCCTTAATCTAAATCTCCTCAACCCGATCGACATCCATCTCTTCCCCGATTCCCCATTCCCTACTCCCTACTCCCCTACATCCCTAACTGCTTTACCTGATCCAACATCTGCATCCCATGGACGAGCGAGGCCCCGCCCCGGATTGCCGTTGCCACATGGATCGCCTCAGTCATTTGCTCTAAATCGGAGCCTTGCTGCAAACACTCTTTGCTGTAAGCCTCAATACAATATGGACACTGCACCGTATGAGATACCGCCAAAGCAATTAAAGCCTTTTCCCGTGCCGACAGTGCCCCTTCTGCAAAAACGGCCCCATAGTAAGCAAAAAATTTTTCAGCCAGTTCAGAATTTCCCTCTCCCACATCCGCAAAATGGTCCAAGTGCTCTGGTTTGTAGTACGTCATCGCTGCTCTCCTCGAAGGACTGTTTAGATAGCCTAGTCCCAAAGTTCTCACTTTTGCTGATGCTCCGAATAAATTTCCCGATCAATTTTTTGCTTTAGTTTTTGCTTTGGACTCAAGCTAGCGTCCTATGCTGAGAAATAGCTGAGTTTTAGATTGTTTTTTACGGGTAAAAGGGAAAACAAATACCCCGATCGAACCTTCTAGAATGAAACTATTGGGATGTTAAGAAGTGTATAGGTGTTCATGGCAGATCAATTGATTCGGGCGACAGCAGCAGACGGTGGGATTCGCACGGTAGGCGTGGTGACGACCCGGTTAACAGAAGAAGCGCGGCAGCGTCACAACCTTTCCTACGTTGCAACGGCTGCTTTAGGGCGAACGATGTCTGCTGGATTGTTGCTGGCCTCCAGCATGAAGCGGGCAGAATCCAGAGTGAATCTTCGCATTAATGGTGATGGGCCGCTGGGCGGAATCCTGGTGGATGCGGGGGTAGACGGTACGGTGCGGGGGTATGTGGCCAATCCGGCGATCGAACTTCCGCCCAACGACAAAGGTAAGTTAGATGTGGGGGGAGCCGTTGGCAGTAAGGGCTATCTCTATGTGGTTCGCGATGTTGGCTATGGCTATCCCTATTCCAGTACGGTGGAACTGGTATCGGGGGAAATTGGTGATGATGTCACCCACTATTTGGTTAGTTCAGAGCAAACGCCTTCTGCCTTGGTTTTGGGTGTTTTTGTCGGGGCTGAAGGGGTGACAGCGGCAGGTGGGTTGATGATCCAGGTTTTGCCAAAGGCGGCCCGTGATGAAGCACTGGTGGAAACGCTGGAGTCGCGGATTGCCCAACTGACTGGATTCACCCCACTCTTGCGGGCAGGCAAATCTTTACCCCAAATTTTTGAAGACCTGATGGGCGATATGGGTCTGGAAATTTTGCCCGAATCCCAGTTAGTCCGCTTCCACTGCGGTTGCTCGTTCGATCGGGTTTTGGGTGCATTAAAGATTTTGGGACAGGCTGAATTGCAAGACATGATCGAAGAAGGCGAAGATGCCGAAGTCATCTGCCATTTCTGCGGTGAAGTGTATAATGCAAAACCGGCTCAACTGGAACAGCTACTCTCGGAACTGCAAGCAGAACCCACTTCCTAGGTCTGGTTAGATTTTGCATTCTCTAAATCTTTGAAGATTTGATGGAGAAGTATCAAAATTTCTAACCGTTCGGTACGGAAATGCTTTACAACCGTATAACTAGAGATCGGGTTTCTGTTTTCAGCCTGTTGAGGAGATGACAATATGCCGTTACTAGGTCAGCACACTCGGAAATGTACGTTCTATGCTTCGGTAATTACGGCGATCGGTTTATTGATTACAAGCTGTTCTGAAAGCAGGCTCTCTCAGTGTCGAAAGCTGATTGATGTTGCCAATCAGGTGGTGACAGATGTGCAAACCGTTGCCCAAAATGCCAGTACCTCCCCATCGGATAGCACGGCTGAGAGCGTTGAGGTGATTAATAGAGTGGCCGATGCTGCCAACAGTGCCAGAGTCAACATGGAAGGCTTAACGCTAGACGATCCGCAGCTTCAAACCTTTCAAACCCGCTATGCGGCAATGTATACCGAAATTTACCAGACCACCCGCGATATGCTAGCTGCCTCTGAAGCTAGAGATCGGGAGGCTGGCAGAGAGGCCTATGCAGCTTTCCAGGCGGCGACTAGTCAAGAGACTACCTTGGTTAGTGAAATTAATGAGTATTGTGCAGAATGATGTTTGTGTAGATAGGAATGGGAGTTAAATCAACTGAAATTCTTGTGAGGTGGGCATCCTGCCTGCCCATTTAGCAAAATCAACCGATTGTGTAGGCAATTGAGTCTTTAAACTTTGCCATACCGTGCCACCTGCTGCATTCCTGGTTCAGCCTGGTTTATCTGCCATGCCCAAAGCTGGTCGCCAAAGGAAAAGTGCCACCATTCTCTGGGATGTTGCCGAAACTCCGCAGCAGTCATCACCTGTTTTAAAAGCTGACGGTTTTGGTGAATTGTTTGCCGATCGCCCTCCGGCAGCAGTTTTTCCTGTAAAAGTGGGTCAGGTGGTGTAGCAAAGTAATCGGGAGCCGATCGGGGTGACATTTCATCAATGGGTGAACCCATATTGACGGGGGTTCCTGCGTGGTCTAATAGGGTAATATCGATCGCGGCTCCGGTGCTGTGGGGGGGAGGCGTGTTGGGGTTATGGCTAGGGACGGCCCAAAATTGATAAACCTGCTCCAAAATGGTCTGGCGATCGGCTTCGCTGAGAGTTTCCACCTTCAACCCTTGCGCCTGAACCGTTTGGGCAAAGGTATACTCCACCATGTATTGCTGTACTGCGATCGGGCGATAGGCATCAAAAATTTGGATCTGCCAGCCTGGATGGAATCCCTGAAGCGATCGTTGGGCTTCCAGCAGACGATCTAAAACACCCTGCCGCAGGTAATAAGGAGATTTATGACCATAGGGTGCCCCCACTTTGACGTAGGGATGAGGCTCTTCAACCGCAAACCTGGACAACGGAATTGGCACAAGCGGTTCACCACAATCAAGAATGGTGATGTGCTGGTAGGGTTTCATCAATTTAGCGTTCCCGTGGTTCCTCAAAAACTCTGGCAAGCCGTTTCATCTGCATAAGCCAGAGCAATTTTGCGGATGGTCAGAAAGAATTCTACTTTCATGACTCCAAACTGGATCAGATCCCCATCTTCCAACAAAACTCGCTGGGCCGGTTCAAGACGGCAGTGATTGACCCAGGTTCCGTTGAGGCTACCCAAATCGGCAATGTAAAACCCTAAGGGATAATGCCCAATCACTGCATGACGACGCGAAACCGTGCGGTGCTGTACCCGAATGGCACACCCTTGGCTGCGGCCAATTAACCAATTCGAGGAAATGGGAGCTACGTCAGCAAGCTGGTCATTGACCAAATTTGTTGCGAGGAAACCCATCTGTTGGGTGGTAATTGCCTGGATATAAAACCCTGTGCGCTGGCAACGGTTGGGGGCAATCAGGAGGGGTTCAATGATGGCCGAAATTTCATTTAAGTCGTAATTACATTCAGCCAATAACAAATCAGACAGCAGGGGGTTCTGTCCAACCAGGGTGGGGGGGCTGGAAGCAAGGCGAAAAGGGTCTAAATTTAACATTTTGCTACGCCAACGCAATGATGCATAACACTAGCAGTTGAGCGTAGGGGGCAATCACTCAACAGTCGAATTGGGCTGACCAAAGGAGCACCTGTAATGGACTCTGCTCGCTAGAGCAAAACCTGGGTATTGAAGAAAATTAAATCTCACCCGTCCTCTTTTCGCAACTCTTACCCTCCAGGAATTTACTGAGACTTTATAAAAACCTCTGGCAGGTAGATGCTTCAAAAAGATCAGATCTCATTTATGCTTTGCTTTCTCAAATTGCGATCGCCCGACTTCGCTTTTGAATTTGCAGTCAATTTCGCTCTCTAACTTCTTAGCAAAAGGGTTCCTGTAAACTGTTTAATTTGTGAATTGTGATGATGCTAAATCAATTCTTAATTCGATCGCTAAAAGTGGTAAATTCTATTCCTGGAACACTTCGCTCCAGACCAAGAATTTTCGTAGCAAGGAAGTTTATCTTCCTACTGTTTTTGGTTTTGGAAAGAAACTAAACTGAAAGTATGTTTTTTCTGTAGCAGCCTCATCTCCTTTGTCTCATTGCTCTGCCGTTGCTCTCGATCGAGCCTTGACAACTGGAACCTCCGGGAGTTGGGGGACATGTTATGGCCCAATTCATTTCGTTAATGCTGGTCTTAATCCTATGAAGTCTTACCTTGCCGCCGCCGTCCAAATGAACAGTCAGCCAGACTTAGCTAAAAACCTAGCTCAAGCCGAAGACTTGATCGACCTGGCAGTGAAGCGAGGTGCTGAGTTAGTGTGCCTGCCCGAAAATTTCTCCTTCCTGGGAGATGAGGCAGACAAACTGGCCCAAGCGGAACAGATTGCTCAGCAAAGCGAGAAATTTCTCAAGACAATGGCGCAAAAATACCAGATTACGCTGTTGGGGGGCGGCTTTCCTGTGCCGACGGAAAGCGGACAAGTTTACAATACGGCTCTGCTGGTGGGGCAGGCGGGGGAAGAGCTAGTCCGCTATGAAAAGGTACATCTTTTTGATGTAAATTTGCCAGATGGCAACACCTACAAAGAATCTCAAACCGTTTTGGCAGGGCTAAACTTGCCGCCCATTTACCCCTCCAAAGAATTTGGCAATTTGGGGCTGTCCGTTTGCTATGATGTGCGCTTTCCTGAACTGTATCGCCATCTTTCCCAGATGGGAGCAGAAGTTCTAACGATTCCGGCTGCCTTTACGGCCTACACAGGTAAAGATCATTGGCAAGTCCTATTACAGGCACGGGCGATCGAAAATACCTGTTATGTGATTGCCCCTGCCCAAACCGGAAAACACTACGGCATCCGGCAGTCTCATGGGCACGCCTTGATTATTGATCCTTGGGGCATTATTTTGGCCGATGCGGGTGACAAACCCAGTGTGGCGATCGCTTCCATTGAGCCAGCTCGTCTTGACCAAGTGCGTCGCCAAATGCCTTCCCTTCAGCATCGGGTGTTTGTTTAAGGTGGTTCTTTAGGTTTCTCTGGGTTGCTTTTAAAGGCGATCGGACGAACAGAACTTACGCAAAACCTTCATTTGTAGGGTAGGCAGTGCCCACCTTACGCTAAATCTAGAGACATGAAATAGAGCTTGCGTAAGTCCTGATGAAGAAAAATCCATTGCTTTTTTCTCTAAAATCCCAAAATTTAACCCATAGGCTACTCCTCATCCCCTAGAGAAACCTGTACATTAGACAGGATGAGTTCCGCCAAGAATATACGCATTCATGGTTGATCTAACCATCTGGACAACCTCTTGGAATTTAACGATGCCTATGCTGTCATTTATTTCGTCTCCTCTGTTGCTAGCAGAAACTGCGGAAGCCGAATTGGGGCCAATTGTGCTGGCAGGGGTTCTAGTTAGCCTAATTGTGATTTACCTTGCTTCCAAACTTGTCGGAGAGCTTTGTGCCAGGGTCAACCTTCCTCCTGTTTTGGGAGAGTTAATGGCAGGCGTGGTTGTTGGCGTGTCTGTTCTGAACCTGCTGATTTTTCCGGGGGGGGAAGGAGAAGAGTCAACGTCAATGTTGCTGACGTTTTTGCAAGCCACCGATGGACTCACCCCTGAGTTTACCTCCCAAGTTGCCGACTCGATCGGTGAAGTGATCACCATCCTCTCTGAAGTGGGCGTGATCATTCTGCTGTTTGAAATTGGTCTAGAGTCAGACCTCAAAGAACTGATTCGCGTTGGGCCTCAAGCGGCAGCCGTGGCGGTCGTGGGGGTTGCAGTGCCATTCACCTTGGGAACGGCAGGTCTAATTGCGTTGTTTAGCGTCCCGGCAGTTCCTGCGATCTTTGCAGGTGCAGCGTTAACAGCAACCAGTATTGGCATTACGGCCAAAGTGCTGGCAGAAATTCAACGCCTCACCTCCAGAGAAGGACAAATCATCATTGGTGCAGCGGTTTTAGATGATGTGTTGGGTATCATTGTGCTGGCCGTTGTGGCGAGCCTGGCCAAAACCGGAGAAATTCAAATCTCCAATGTCGTTTATCTGATTGCCAGTGCAACGGTGTTTCTCATTGGGGCCATTTTGCTGGGGCGGTTGCTTAACCCTTACTTTGTTGCCCTGGTCGATCGCCTCAAAACGAGAGGTCAGATCATCTTACCTGCCCTGATCTTTGCCTTCGTCCTCGCCTACATTGGGGCAGCGATTCATCTGGAAGCAATTCTTGGAGCATTTGCGGCAGGTCTGGTACTGGCAGAAACCGAGAAGCGCAAAGAAATTGAAGAGCAAGTCATTCCGATCGCAGATATGCTGGTGCCCATCTTCTTTGTTGTTGTTGGGGCCAAAACAGACATTAGCGTCCTCAATCCGTTTGAACCCGCCAATCGAGAAGGGCTGATTATTGCTACATTTCTCGTCATCATCGCCATCATCGGTAAAGTGGTGACGGGGCTGGCAGTCTTTGGGCAACCCGGTATTAATCGGCTGGCGATCGGCGTTGGCATGGTGCCGCGAGGAGAAGTGGGGCTGGTGTTTGCAGGGGTTGGCTCTGCCACGGGGGTCTTATCTGAAGCGTTAGATGCTGCCATTATTGTGATGGTGATCATTACTACATTCATTGCCCCTCCTTTGCTGCGCCTGGTATTCCGGGAAGAGCCTGAACCAGAAGCTGTGGAGTCTTTGCCAAAAACAGAGCCAAAAACAGAATAGTCTCGACTGAGGGGCCGAGGAGCTTCGTTTGGATAGGTGATGGAAGTGGAATGATCGCTGAAAATGGTTGGGAATTAACTGCCTATGTAGCCATTTGCTCTGTGAAACTACATCACAATCTGTTAATCGTGTTGCTCTGCGAAAAGTTTGTGCTAGACTCATCGCTCATGGATATGCTCTACGGGTAGAGAAAAATTCACATTTTTTCTATGTTCACCCCTACCGATTGTGCGTACCCTATATCGGTGCCCTCCATTATTTTCCTCTGTAAAGTTACAGACCGGAAGATGACGAGTGGGCGATCGTTCATACTGTCCTGTGACGTATTTGTGAGCGATAGACGAGAGCCTATAATTGCTCAATCTTTGATGTAAATCTTGATGCAAGCTTCAGTTGATGCAAACTCCAGTACCGAATTATCCGTCTCCTGAACCGTCTCAGCCGAATGCAGCTCCCTCTTCTCCAAGGACTGAGGCTGACCAGGCAAATTGTTCCCTACATGACGACCCCAACTTTTGCTTACCCATGCTCGCATCCCCAGAGCGACAACGCGCCCAAATTGGCATCTTTGATAGCGGTGTAGGGGGGCTAACAGTTCTCAGAGAACTTTATCGCCAGCTTCCCAATGAATCCATTCTTTACTTTGGCGACACAGCACACCTCCCCTACGGGATTCGATCGCAGTCTGAAATTTTGCAGTACGTCCGAGAGATCCTATTTTGGATGATGCAGCAGGGTGTAAAGATGGTGATCATGGCCTGTAACACCAGTTCAGCCTTGGCACTGGAAGCGATCCGCTCTGAGGTGGATATTCCAGTTTTAGGGGTAATTTTGCCTGGAGCCAGGGCTGCCGTTCAGCAGGGTAAGCGCATCGGTGTCATTGCGACCCCAGCCACTGCCAACAGCAATGCTTACCGCCAAGCCATTCAGGAAATTGATGCATCGGTGCCAGTTTGGCAAGTTGGCTGCCCAGAGTTTGTCCCCCTCATTGAACAAAACCGGATTCACGATCCTTACACTCAGCAGGTGGCGCGGGAGTACCTAACTCCTTTATTAGAACAGCAAATTGATACATTAATTTATGGCTGTACCCACTACCCCCATCTGTCTCCTGTGATTCGATCGATCTTGCCGCGATCGGTGCGGTTGGTTGATCCGGCGGTTTACGTTGTCAATGCCGCCCTACAAGAACTCGAATTGTTGGGATTACGGAATACTCGAACTGCTTTGCCCACTCAGTTTTATGTCAGTGGTTGCCCCTCCACCTTTGCCCAACTCTCGGTGCAATGGTTGGGTTGTATGCCCTTGGTAGAGCAGGTGAATGTGGCAGATTTTGCCCATCAGCGTATGGTGCTGCCTAAATAAGCAGAAATTGGCAGAATTCAGCCATTGAATGGGCTGATATCCCTGGCGATTGATTAGATCTATTTATTTAGATCTACCGTCTATTCATCCATCAGGTCTATTAATCAATGCATAGAAAAGGGCGGCTCTTTCAGTTAGCTCTCACCAACTTACTCAATGCCGCCCCAACTAGATTTTTTACTGCTTTATGGCATTAGCTGTACTAATAGGACGAGTTGAATGGAATTCGATGAGCAACCCTCGGTTCCATAACCGTTGATTGACCTTGAATTGAACAACAAATTGAACGACGGATAACCTGACTTACACTGCATGAAAGGAGTGGACTGCCAAACAACCGTCAACCACTTGCCCCCGCTCAACTGAGTAGAACCAAGCCACTCGCTCAAGCATCAGACGATCGCTGAGCCAATCTTAATAATAGATAGACTGCCAATACGTAACCTGTAGCCAAGACGGGAATGATGAAGGGGATGGGATCGTAAGCCATAGTGCAAACTCGGATAGAGGGGGTCTGGATAGCAGAAATTGGCGGAGTAACAAAACTCGCATGAGCATATAAACACAGGGCGATCGGCAGTAAAAATCAAGACAGGCAGAAAATACCTGAAAGACGAAAGCTCCTAGCGGCACCTAAATTGGAGATGCTGACACTGAGCAAACAAGGAAATCATCCAGACAAAACGTATGAACGGTTTCCCTTGTGAAGCCTCGACGATAACCGAAAGCTTGCTCAGCCAAAGAAGTCTCAATGCAATACACAAATGTGGAATGCAATAAGTAAAACTACTTAATGTCGCATCAGCACTCCAAGACTAAATTGCCTCACCCGTGCTGAAATCTATGTAATTTTGAAATCCTTATATATAGACTAACATACGATTCCTTGGTGTATGCAAGGAACTCAAACTTTTTAGAGGTTTTTTGAAAGACGTAACAATCTTTTACAAAATACCCTCAGGCTAAGTATTCCTCGCTACTTCGGTTTCTCTCATCTTTCGTTTTTCTAGCTTAGTGTAAAAATCAAAACGATAAAATTGATGTTTTGTATAATAAAACACAATACTGGTTTTCTTGAGCCTTCAGTCCGGTTGATGTTGCGCTAGTTGAGTAATGCGGATTTGACTGACAGAACCCTCCCAAGAGACAAAGTGGCAATTTACTCTTCTCAAAGATTATTTTTTAATATTGTAATTACATTTCTCAGAAAAGGTACTGCTTCTGAGAAATTTACTTTTGTGACTCAGTGATTCTTCAAAAACTCCTGCAGGGACATCGCTCGATATCGAGGGTTAGCTTAGAATAAGTGTAAGATTATGTAAAATTTCGTAACTTAGCGTAAGAGTCAGTCTATCCATGACCTCAGCTACCTCGCTCTTTTCCCCGATCGAAGCAGATTTGCGTCTACTCACAGAAAATCTGAAACAGTTAGTAGGTGCCCGTCATCCCATTCTCTATGCAGCGGCCGAGCATCTTTTCGGGGCAGGAGGAAAACGCCTTAGACCTGCGATCGTCCTTCTGCTCTCTAGGGCGACCATGACTACTCAAGAGATTACGGTCAAGCATCGTCGCTTAGCAGAAATCACGGAAATGATCCACACTGCCAGCCTGGTTCACGATGATGTCATTGATGAAGCCGCACTCCGTCGAGGGGTTCCTACGGTTCACAGCAGTTTTGGCAACCGCATCGCCGTGCTAGCTGGGGATTTTCTGTTTGCTCAGTCATCCTGGTACTTGGCCAACCTGGACAATTTGGCCGTAGTGAAGCTGCTTTCCCAGGTCATCATGGATTTGGCGGAAGGGGAGATTTTGCAAGGCCTAAATCGGTTTGATACTAGCTTGTCGATCGAGGCTTATCTAGAAAAGAGCTACTACAAAACGGCTTCGTTGATCGCAAATAGTTCTAAGGCGGCGGGGCTATTGAGCGGGGTATCCGCAGAAATGGCAGATGACCTGTATCACTATGGTCGCCATATTGGACTTGCCTTCCAAATTGTAGATGATATTTTAGATTTCACTGGTTCCAGTGACTCCCTGGGGAAACCGGCCGTGTCAGACTTGAGAAGCGGAAATTTGACGGCTCCGGTTCTCTATGCCTTAGAGGAAAAGCCTTACCTGGAAGCACTCATTGAACGAGAATTTACTCAGGATGAGGACTTGGAACAGGCGATTAGCCTTGTAGAAGCAAGCCAAGGCATCAAACGATCGCGAGAATTAGCAGCCCACCACGCTCAACAAGCGGTTCAGCACCTTGCGGATGTCCCTTCCTCGGAGTCGCGCCAAGCTCTGATTGAACTGGCAGATTATGTCTTGAGCCGAATTTACTAACTGAGCCAGGGGCGATCGGATTTGCAAAGAATCTACTGAGCCGAATCGTTAACATGATGCAAAATTTACCAATCGATCTCAGCAAAATCCGATAGCACCTTTGTCAAGTAAATGCCTGCAGCACTACATTTTAAGTATTAGTACTTAGTTTTTTTGTGAAGCTTGCTTCATGATAAATTCAGGCAATATCAGGCGGCAGATTCGGCTTTTGGCGTTGTTGCTGAACGACTGTACGGATCATGTCCTGTAAATTTTGACGTGTAACTTCCGTGCCAGACTTTAAATTTCCAGGAGTTTCAAAAAAAACGATGCTATCGACTGGCTTCATTGCTAGCATTTGGAATAGGATTTGAATAACGGGTAACGGTAAAGCCACAACCTGGGGATCATTACTGGGAGCTTGTGGGCTTGCCGCAGCATCCTTGAGTGTCGGAAAGGCATAGACCACGTTTTTAGTCATGCCGGGCTGGGTGCGGTGCGACAGGGTAGTCATCAACCAATTTTGCTCAAGGGTTTGCAACACAAAATATTGAGGGTGCTTCAGCCGTTTGGCAATGGCTGTCAGAGCAGGAGCGATCGTTGAAATGTCTTTAGGATTTGCCCCGTATTGGGGAGCCTGCTCAATCAGAAATTGAATTTGCTGCTCTACATTCATGGCTAAATGGTGTGGGTCAGTTGGGGTGCAAGTGACATTTGTTCCCTCAGTCTAGATTAGACCTTCCTGGAGGATTGGGCGACAAATGGGATGCCAAATTGATTGTGTTAGCGTGATAGGCAACGAATTTCCATCAGGGGGACGATACCGAAGCGTGGAGGCGATTTTTCAGCTAGTATTCAGTGAACTAAAGCAGTCCACTCGCGCATCTGAACAAAAATGTCTGGATGTCACCCATCGTGTTACTGAAGAGGTGAACCGGATCTGTACAGAGAGCAAGCGCATTCAAGCGTCTGGCGAGGTGGAAGCATGGTCTACTACTTTAGCGCGTCATCGCCTGAAGCAGTGCCTTAAATACTATCAGCTTGGTTCACATCGGGGTCGAGTTGAGCTGCACAGTACGCTTAGTGCAGTCGTTTATCGTTACATTACACCGCCTCAAGTTCAGTCAAGCTATCAGGCGCGTCTAACGTTAATAGAAGATTTCCTACAGGGTTTCTACATTGAGTCGTTAAATGCTTTTCGCCGTGAAAACCAACTCCCTTCTGACTACCGTCCCAGAGGTTTACTGGAACTAGCAGAATACATGGCATTCACTGAACGGTATGGCAAACGTCGAATTCCGTTACCGGGACGGCGTAGCCAGCAACTCATTATTTTACGGGCGCAAACCTTCTCTCAGCAGCAGCCACCCGAAACAATGGTGGACATTGAGCAGGCTGCGGAAGGCTCATCTGGCGAATTTGATAACCGGAGTGCGGTTCCCATGCCTCAAGTGCGGGAGCAAATGATGGCAATGGAGCCAGAATTGACTGAAGACGCACTGCGAAATACGGTGATTTCAGAGCTAATGAGCTATTTAGAGGAGCGTCAGCAGCAGGATTGTGCGGATTACTTTGCTTTGCGCCTTCAAGATCTACCAGCAAACGAAATTGAGGCTATTCTAGGGTTAACGGCTCGACAACGAGACTATTTACAACAACGATTCAAGTATCATTTGATTCGTTTTTCTCTCTCTCACCATTGGGAACTTGTGCATCAATGGCTAGAAGCTGATCTTGAACGAAACTTGGGGCTGACACCTCAACAGTGGCAGATTCTCCAAGAGCGGATCACCACTCAGCAACAGGAACTTTTGCGCCTGAAGCAAGACGGGGTGACAGATGCCATGATTGCTCAAACAGTCGGTATCACGCCAACCCAGCTTCAAAAGCAGTGGTCAAGATTGCTGGAACAAGCCTGGGAGATCCGAAATAGTATAATGTCCGGATCAAGTAAATCAGCGGATGAATAGTTTCATGAAGGAATCATCAAGTTTGCCTGAACAGACTTGAAAATTTCGCAACATTTTTATATCCGGAACAGGGGCATCTATCCATGAATAATGACGCAGAAGCCATAAAGCAGTTGTTTGATTGGCTATTGCATGAACTAGACCCGGCTACTTCATCGCCATCAGGGAAAAAATCTAGTCTTGAGACTAGTTCAACCGAGTCCGGGGCATTTTATTCACAGTCCATACTTGACTCTCTCGATTCCAATGGGACAGATGGGTTCCCCCCCCCTGATGAATCGAGTTCGTTCCCATTTAGGCAAATCTCGTCATTAGAAATCGGAGAAATACCTGCTGTGCAAGACCGTTTTCAAGCCTTGTTGAAGCGTCGGCTCCGCGCTGAGATCGAACGGAATCCTCCCCGTTTTCCCTGGGAGACCGGAGCTTTTGACTATGACTCTGAGTATTTAGACGTATCCAATCCTGATTTGATTCCGGCGGTTTGGATGAGTCAACTGCAATCGTTGAGCTTGCCTGTTCCTGTACCCGATCGGGTTTTAGCTCAATTGTTTGAACAGTGCCGAGAAGTTGTGATGACTTCTTTGCAGGAAGGAGCAAAGTTGGTGAAGGCGGTGGAGGCTCTTTTTCCGGGGCAGCATCAAGCCTTAAACCAACTGGCGAGCTTGGTGCTTTCCGCTCCTCCTCGTTCTGGACGATCGGTTTTACAATCTCCGACTTCGACTTCGGCTTTTCCTAGCCATTACGATGTTGCTACACCAACTCAGCAGATGGCTCTATCGCTGATTGCGGCACGGGAGATTTTCAACACGATGACGTTAAAGCTTTCGCCAAACCAGCCTGGTGCTGAGCGAAACTGGTTAACGGATTCGGGTGTATTGAGCTTAGAGGCAGCGTATCAGCCTGAGATTGGGCAAGTCCGCCTTCAGGGAACACTACCCTGTCAGGGAGAATTATGCTTCCGGAGTGCAACGGGGCGATCGGTGGCTCAAGCTTCTGAAGCAGGTATTGTGACATTAGAACTGCACAACCTTGAACCGAATCAGACTTATTTCCTAGAGGTGCAGCTTGAAGATGAGCCATCTTCCTTAGTGTTTGCAGTTTGTCTCGCTACTGAAGAATAGAGATGCCTGCTTCACGATTGGTTAATCATTGTGCATTTTGTCTACTGTGCATGTAATCGTTCACCTGCGTCTACTCTGCTTCCGTGTAGAGCGCGGTCATCTTGTTGGAGATGCATGTTTGTTCAATATCTCTAATCGAGAGGCGATCGATTCATAAACGCCCGTTAACAGCCATCAGGACACCATCAGGGTTGGGGCGTTTTACAGACAGGGTAAATATCGCTTTGAGAAATTAGGTTTCTACCATTTTCGTTGTAAGAATGATCCAATTGCTGGACTGTTCATCGAAACCAACGATATAAACATCAATCTCGATAGTTCCAACTTGATATATCTTTACCTCGCTCAATGTTTGTTCGATTAGCTCAACCAGGTTATGAAATCGCTGAACGGTTGCCTGCTCCTCCTCACCATGCCAGTCTTGGGCTTGAAGGGCTGAACTGAAAAATTCTCGTAATTCGATCGTTTTTACCGGACTATCCTGAGCGTGTTCTGTTTGCTCCAAAAGCTCATCTACAGTTGGAGCATCCTCCCCTTGCCACAGAACCACCTCAAATGGGTAGTCCGTTTCGCTGGGAAAATACAGACCGTCGATCGTGGTTTGGAATTGGGTTAAGAGGGTGGGAGACATGGGAGTAGGGGGTAGGGAGTAGGGAATAGGGAATGGGGAAGTTGTTAATTAGAACCCGCTGCTTAAAGATATGGGCTAAATCCCATGGGAAGTGCATAGAACGACTCTGGGCACTGGATAAAGATATGATTCGCGTGATTCGGTGTCTACTGTAGGGGCGTTTCGCATTTGTGCTGCGTCTCTGCAAAAGTCAACATCTTTCGCTCCCCACTCCCCACTCCCTACTCCCTACTCCCTACTTCCTACTTCCCTCTGGCCGATGATGCTCATGCCAATGGCGGGCAATATCTACTCTACGGCAGAGCCAAACCCGATCGTGCTGTTGCACATAATCTAAAAACCTTGCCAGAGCAGCGGTGCGTCCGGGTCTGCCAACTAGACGGCAATGGAGTCCGATGCTCATCATTTTTGGGGCGGTTTCGCCTTCGGCATAGAGCGTATCAAAGGCATCGCGAAGGTAGGCAAAAAACTGATCGCCAGAATTGAAGCCTTGGCTGGTGGCGAATCGCATATCGTTGTTGTCGAGGGTGTAGGGGATGACGAGATGGGGTTTGCCGTAGTTCTGTACCCAGTAGGGTAGATCATCTGCATAACTATCGGCATCATAGAGAAATCCGCCTGCTTCGACGACGAGTTTCCGGGTGTGAGGGCTATTGCGTCCGGTGTACCATCCGAGGGGGCGGCTGCCAGTAACTTTGGTATGAATTTCGATCGCCTTTTGCAAATGCTCTCGTTCTGTTTCAATCGGAAAATACTTGTAATCAATCCAGCGATATCCATGACTGGCAATTTCCCAATCTGCTTCTTTCATGGCGGCAACTGCTTCTGGGTTGCGTTCCAGTGCCATTGCCACACCATAAACAGTGACGGGAATCTGACGTGACGTGAATAACCGATGCAGCCGCCAAAACCCTGCCCGACTGCCATATTCATACATCGATTCAATATTCATGTGCCTTACCCCCTGCAAGGGTTCGGCTCCAATAATTTCGGTTAGAAAGGCCTCGGCAGCTTGATCACCATGCAAAATGCAGTTTTCGCCGCCTTCTTCATAATTAATCACAAACTGCACGGCAATGCGGGCTTGATGGGGCCATTGCGGATCAGGGGTATAGCGACCATACCCAATCATGTCTCTGGGGTAGCGATCGGACATATTTGCGCTTCGTGATAAACTCTCCTCAAAGCATTCTAGTGAGGTTGAGGAGTGTTTTTGCCATGAGTTTGGAGAATCTCAGCCCGAAACGGGTTGTCGTTGCTTTTTCTGTCGTTTTGGCTACAACGGCTTGGGTAGGTGAACACAGTTTGGTTAGGGGGCAGACGGCAGAGCAGCAGGTGGCCCAAACCACAACGAGTTTATCTGAACAGGCAGATCTCATTGGAGCCTGTCGGGTGAGTTCTGGCAGTCTTGATGTGTTTGCGGATGCTGCCCGGACTCGTCGTTTATTAACCCTGGCTCCCAATGTACAAATCACTTTAACAGGCGTTGTCGGGACAGGAATTGCGGAAATTCGCTATCCGGCTCATGGCTGGGTGACAACGTTAACAGCAGAACCTTGTCCCGGTACACCGAGTCCCACGCCTGCCCTGTCTCTTATACACATCT
>PVWD01000184.1 GCA_003003615.1 filamentous cyanobacterium CCP2
ATCGGCGTAGCAGTCATGGTTATCACATGGGGATAATCGCCCTTTTGCTGAAGCCTTGCTCGCTGCTGCACCCCAAAGCGGTGCTGTTCGTCAATCACCACCAGCCCTAAACGTTGAAACTGCACCGGGTCTTCAATCAGGGCGTGAGTCCCCACCAGCAAGGGCAATTCTCCGGTTGCCAATTCCGCATGAATTTGTTTGCGCTTGGAGGTTTTGGTTGATCCGGTCAGGAGTTCTACGGGCAAATGCAGCAGGTTAAACCAGTTCACCAACTTGCGATAATGCTGCTCTGCCAACACCTCCGTCGGAGCCATCAGAGCCGCCTGAAAACCCGACTGAATTGCCGCCAAAATGGCAATCACCGCCACCACGGTTTTTCCCGATCCCACATCCCCCTGCACCAGACGGTTCATTGGGGTTGGCTGCTGCAAGTCATTCAAAATATCATTGACCACCCGCTTTTGTGCCCCCGTTAGCTCAAAGGGCAACACCTGATAAAACTGATCAATTAGATGACCCGTTGGGGCAAGGGTGGCACTGGTTTGCTCTTGCCGTTGGTTCATTCGCCGCTTCAGTAAGCCCAACTGCAAGTAGAAGAATTCATCAAACACCAGTCGTCGCCGCGATGCCTCCAGAGCTTCAGCATTGGGTGGAAAATGAATGTGGGAAAGGGCATCCTGCACCCCCACCAGCTCATATTTTTCCCGCAATCCTTCCGGCAATGCCTCCTGCACCTGCACCACCGCAGGCAATGCCCCCACGATCGCCTTCCTCACCACGTCTGCCTGCACGCCTTCCGTCAGCGGATACACCGGCACGACTCGCCCTACTTTTAAAGAATCGATCGAAGCCCTGGCGTGATCAATCACCTCAATTTGCGGATCATCCAATGTCGTGCCGTACTTATCTTGCTTCACCAAACCTGAAGCCGCAATCACCGCTCCAGGGGGATACATCCGCTTTTGCCGCTCCTGCCAGCCCCGGTTACGATAGCGCGTTCCCGGATAAAACCGACTCAGCTTAATCTGCCCGCTGTGATCCTGCAAAACCAGTTCAAAAATCGTCAGCTTGGCATTTTTGGGGCTGCTAAAACAGTTGCACCGCTTCACTGTCCCCACGATCGTCACTGTCTCCCCAGGCACTAATTCCCGAATATTCACCTGGCGGGCATAGTCAATGTGGTCACGGGGATAGTAGTAAAGCAAATCCCGCACCGTATAAAGCCCCAACTTTGCCAGCTTCTCGCTGTTCTTCGGGCCAATCCCCGGCAAATAGGTTACAGCCTGCTCCAGCGTCACCTCTACCTTCCGTTTGGCTTCCACCAGCGGCACCGTACGGGGCTGTTTCACCGAAGCGATCGATCGAGAAGAACGCTGGCTCTGACTGCCTGAAGCCTTCCCATTTCCCCCCATCTGTTGTTCATTCGTTTCCCCATCTGCTGCCCCCCCATCCGTTGCCCCATCCGCTGTCAATTGGCGTTGGGTTTGGTGAATGAAACGACGGGTTTCCGCAACCAGATGCTGCCGTTGGGCGAAGCTGAGATCGGCATATTTGCCAAATTCAGCCGCCAGCTCTTGCAGTTTGCGCTGTTCGGATGGAGGTAACGTCCTGATAGGTTCGCTTAAACCCAGACTGAGAAATTCGCTAAAGCGGTACTGATTGCCCACCAGGTCGTTAAACCCCCGATCGGCTTCTACAGAGAGTGCTTTTTGTAAGCGCAACCAGTCCATTACCAATACGAAAGACGAAGAAAATAGGGCAAAAGATAATCATAAATACAAATGCTTCGTTCAAATGTACTACTCTTACCTCTCCCTATAATGCTAATACCATTTCAAGAATTGCTTATTCGGAATTACCCCACTGATGCAAATTTATCAATTTCCGTAGCGCAGGCATCTTGCCTGCAAGCGAGACGCTCCACTACAAATGCAAAAATGGGATGCACCCGGACTATTCTTTCTCTTCATACCAGCTCGATCGCCATGCTGCTTCTGCCTCAGCAACCGATCGTTCTTTTTGCTTTTTCTGGTATTCTCGCCCCAATTTGTTCAACCGCGCCAACAGTTCCCGCACTTTCGATCGCCAGATCATCGTTGAGGAATCGCTGAATTCGATTTCAGACAGCCGTAACCGAACGGCCATCAGTTGCGTCATGGTTGATTCTTTCGGCTCCTCGGTTTCCGTTTCAATCACCAAGTTCAGCAGATTCGGTGGACTAGCCGATGCTTCGGTGGCTAAATCGGCTCTGGCAGCCACTTCCAGAACGGGTTCCGGTAGACGGGCAGGCAAAATGTCGGCTTGCTGAAGCAGACGATTCACCGAATGGGAAAGGTTTTGCAGTTCTTCAACTATTTTTTCCTCCAACCGTTCCTGCCAGCGAGCTAAATGCCTTGGATGAGGGGATTGAGCTTCGGGCGGAGATGGGGCTTCCGGTTGAACGGGTTCCGCTTGAGAGGAATGCTCTGTTTGTTCTGCGGACTCTGGAGAAGATGGCACGCTTTCCTGTAGCAATTCAGCCACCGTCGGGGCATCAGATTTATGGATATCGGAGCTTTGCGGATCGGAGGCGGGCAAATCAGAGGTGGACGGCTCAGCCTGGGAAGATGGATCGGGTTCTGATGAAGATCGATCGCCGCCTGGCTCTGCCGGGTGAACGCTGGAAAGACCCATCTCAGAAAGATCAATTTCTGCTAAATCCTCATCGGAAAGCTCGGCTCCCAAAAACTCAATATCTCCGTTCTCATTAATCCGAGACTCGCTCAACGCAATTTGACTTAGCTCAAACAGGGCTGTCGCACTGGCAACCGATCGCCGAGAGGGTTCTTCCTCAACCCACTGAGAAGCATTGAGCATCTCCAAAAATTGCTGCTGAGAGTGTTGAGCTAGTTGGCGCAGGGATTGCTGAAACGTCTGTCTTTGACTCAGCGATAGGTTCAAAAACCGTTCTGGATAGCCTTGGGTGCAAAGGTGATAGGCTGCCAAAATGAGTTGCTGCTTGACGGACTGCCCCAGCGCAGTGAGGTACTGGCGATACGTATCACGAAACTCTTCAGCGATCGTCTCTAACGATCGATCGAGTGCTGCAAGCTCTTGCTCAATCCGCTCAACCGTCCTAACCATAGGCCCCAAACCTCGACTTCTTCAGCATAGCGAGTTTTATAAAGAGAATGGGTAACAGGCAGGCAGTATCTACACGACACCCAACATCCCATTACCCACAAACCGTTATTCGGCATTAGCAATCAAATGATTTGCCGTTTTCTCACTATTTTTTCTTCTTCTTCCCACCAGAAGACTTTGCCTTAGCTGGCTTTTCTTCTGCGGGCTTTGCTTCAGTTGCAGTAGGTGCTTCTGCCACAGCGGGTTCTTCTACCGCAGGCACTGGTTCTGGAGCCGCTGCCACCTCTGCTGGTGCTGCCTCTGCTGTAGGAGCATCCTCCTTGGCACCCGTTTGAGCCGCCACTTCAGCCGCAAAATCTGCCTCTTCCTTTTCAATGCCTTCGCCCATAACATAGCGAACAAAGCGACGAATCCGAATGTTTTCGCCCAAAGACGCAATGTTTTGTTTGATCAAGTCTGCGACGGTAATACTCTGATCGCGAATGTATTGCTGATCCAGCAGAGAGAGTTCCTTCAAACGCTTGTCAATTCGTCCTTCAACGATCTTTTCGCGGATGTTGACGGGCTTATTGGACAAATCATCCCGCCCCATTTCAATATCTTTTTCTCGCTGTACTACGTCTGGGGGAATGTCTGTAACCGAGACATACTCCACATTAGGACAGGCTGCAATCTGCATTGCCACATCTTTGGCCAACGCTTTGAAGGCCTCATTTCGGGCAACAAAGTCAGTCTGGCAGTTCACTTCCACCAAAACACCAATCCGCCCTCCCGTGTGGATATACTGCTCTACCAAGCCTTCAGCCGTAATTTTGCCTGCCTTCTTCTCTGCGGAAGTAATCCCCTTTTGGCGGAGCCATTCGATCGCCTTCTCCATATCGCCATCAGTGGCTTCAAGAGCTTTTTTGCAGTCTGCGAAGCCCGCATTCGTCTTATCCCGCAATTGTTTGACAAGCTTTGCTGGTATGTCCGCCATTGTGCTTTAGTCCCTCTTTAAGTCAATGTTGAATATCGAGTCAGTCATGAATTCGTTCGAGGGCAGAGGAGATGAGGAATGTAGAAAAATGCAGGAACACGAGTGACTCCATGCTCCGATCTATCCATCCTGCGAATCTCCTCTGTATCAGCCCCAACTACTCTTCTGAGGTTTCTTCCTCTTCTTCGGGGAATTCAGAGTCTTCATAGTCAAACTCTTCTTCCGCACCGTCGTAGTCTACATATTCCTCTTCTTCTGACTCCAGCTGACCATGACGACCTTCATAGATCGCATCTGCCAACCGCCCTACTATTAGCTTAATAGAACGAATCGCATCATCGTTAGCGGGAATTGGAATATCAACAGTATCAGGGTCACAGTTGGTGTCAAGCAGCGAGACGATCGGCACGCCCAACTTCTCGCATTCCTGTACTGCGTTGTATTCGCGGCGTTGATCAACAATGACCACTGCATCAGGCAACTTCCGCATTCCCCGGATACCGCCCAAATATTTCTGCAACTTTTCCAGCTCACGCCGCAAAACAGCTGCCTCTTTCTTGGGCAGCAGGTCTAGTGCTCCAGTTTCCTGACGACGCTCCAACTCCTTGAGGCGATCGACGCGAGTTTTGATCGTTGCCCAGTTCGTCAGCATTCCGCCTAACCAGCGTTGATTCACATAAAACGAACCACAGCGAGACGCTTCTTGGGCAATGATGCCTGCTGCTTGCCGTTTTGTGCCAATGAACAGAACCCGCTTGCCCTGTTCAGAAATTGTTCGCAAATAGCTATAAGCTTCTTCCATCAACTGGGCGGTTTGCACCAAGTCAATAATATGAACTCCATTTCGAGCCGTATAAATATACGGAGCCATTTTGGGATTCCAGCGACGGGTCTGATGACCAAAGTGAACCCCTGACTCCAACAATTGAGCCAACGTAACGACGGGCATAGATTTTTCCTTTCTCCTTTCGGGTTAATCCTCCATCCAGGTGTATTTCAAATTTTCAACTGAAGCCCAGCGATCGTGTTAACGACACTGTTGAGGCATCCAGTAGTGCATTCAGCAATTTTGAAACACCCGAAATCCCGGATGTGTGAAATTAGACAACTCTACTAGGGTATCACAGTTTGCCTAGCTCTCGGCAGCCTGAGAAAGGGACTGAACTGAAGGGCGTTTGCGGTTGAGCTTTTGGTTGGCGTAATTGTTCGCAGAATCTGGGTTTACCGTTTCAACATTAAACCGATAGCCAACGTTGCGAACCGTTTGAATTAGGCTGGGCTGACGCGGATCGACTTCTATCTTTTTACGCAAAGACAAGACGTGAGTGTCAACCGTACGATGATTATCGATTTCATCGGGCCAGGCCTTACGGAGTAATTCCGATCGCGTCAAAGCAGCTCCACTCGCCTGAGCCAATACATAGAGCAGACTAAACTCCTGCGGAGTCAAATCGATCAGATCATTCTTTAGCCGGACTCGTCGATGGATTAAGTCAATCTTTAGATCGCCATAGTCCAGATAGGCAGGGGCAGAAACGGTGCGGGTGCGTCGAATTAGAGCTTCCACTCTGGCCAGAAACTCTTGCATCCCAAAGGGTTTGGTCAAGTAATCATCGGCTCCTGCCCGCAGTCCTGCAACGATGTCGGCTTCAGTATTGCGTGCGGAGAGCATCAAAATCAGGGACTGCTGATGCTGTTGAAGCCACCGGCAAAAGTCCAAGCCATCTCCGTCTGGCAACTCAGAGTCCAGAATCACTAAATTGGGCTGGCGGTTTAAGAAAACCTCTCTTGCCTGCTGAAGGTCAGCCGCTTGATGAACCCCATACCCGACCTGCTGAAGGTGCCAGCCAAGCAGCGATCGTAGATGAGGGTTGCCCTCGACAATTTGGATGCAAACAGATCCCACGATGCAAGCTTTGCTTTAAATCTCTTTAACTTCCAGGCTAACAGAGCGTTTGTCAAGGTTTTGTAACTACTGTTACTTCATTCCCCTCAGCTCGATCTCGACAGGCATCGTTTACTGGCGGGGTAGAACGACTAATCTGACGCTAGCAATACGGGGATCACGCTCAACTCCTTCCCAACATCCCGTTCATTTACCGTTAAAATGGTCTTATCGATAGATTAACTTCTTTTCTGACAAGGCTTATAATTTCGGAACACGATCGAAGTCCCTGTAGTCAGAAAAGGAACATTTTGGAATAGCAACTATGCTTCATGATGCTCAGGCAATTCGTTATTACCAAAGGCTCACCGATACCTTAGTGGATCAGTGGAATCGAGGGTATCGATACGAAGAACTTCGTCATTACATTGACGGTTACATCGCCGCCATGCACCATGCTAGCGCGATCGAGCCATACCTCATCCACCAATTAGAAGAAGAAGTATTACGCTTCTTTTACGATTCCTCAAATTTTGCGATGGTTCAACCTGAACCTGATCCTGACTATCGCTAACCGTCGGGTGTTGGTTCACTCTAGACCTAGACTCTCCCAACTTAAATTGCCCCAAACCTAGACTGCCCCAATATTTTCAAAATATAATCTCCAGAAGTAGAAAATAGTCCCTCTAGACTTAACCCCAGATTCTAGAGGGATTATGGTCTAAAGGGATTGTGTTTTGTAGTAAAGACTTTCATCTAGCAAGCCCTTCTACTGCAATGGAGGGATAGACTGGCTAACTTAAAGGGAGGCTAGCTTCTACCCACAACCTTAGGAAGCAAGAGCAACCTCTACCATTTGCTGCAATTCGCCCTTCTGGTAAAGCTCAATCATGATGTCTGAACCACCAACAAATTCACCGTTGATGTAAACCTGGGGAATGGTTGGCCAGCTTGAATAGTCTTTAATCGCTTGGCGAACTTCGTAATCTTCAAGCACATCAAACGTTTCGTAGGGAACCGCAAGCATATTCAGGATTTGCACCACGTTGTTTGAAAAGCCACACTGAGGCATCAGCCTATTGCCCTTCATGAACACCATGATTTTGTTGCTCTGAACGAGTTCGTCTATGCGCTGTTTTGCTTCTGGAGTCATAGCTGTATTCCAATCGCACAATAGATTTTTACTGTATCTGCATTACGCAGGTTGACCCAATTCTGCCCATTGCTGAGGCGTATAGGTCTTCATTGTCAGGGCGTGAATGGCTTCAGACGACATCGCTTGCCGGAGGGTGCCATACACGAGTTGGTGCTGCTGAACCAAACGCTTTCCTTCAAATTCAGACGAAACCACTACAACCTGATAATGATCCCGCGTTCCAGTTAAATCCTGGACTTGAACTTGAGCATCTGGCAGCCCAACTTTGATCATTTCCGCGACCTGATCTGGACTAACCATCCAATCTCCTGTTACACCAGCTTTAACGTATGTCCTACATCCAATTTAACTGATAGGCACAAACTCGGACTGCACTGCCTCAGTTTAACGATTCGGCACGGTCGAAGTTGGTTCATTTGCCCCACGGGGATAAGGGGAATCCACAAACCCTAGCTCCAACAATTGCTGATAGGCTCTTTGCCCCAAATCGCGGGTTGGGTTTTGGCTGCGAATAATTTGCACAAGGAGGGGGACAGCCAACTCTGGTTTGTTCTGCGCTCGATGAACTAAAGCTAGTTGGTAGGTTGCTTGATCGCGCATCTGAGCCGTCTCTACCGCCTGGTTACGCTGTTCTTCGGCAATGCGGTTGTCAATCCCTGAAAAGCTAGCAGCCAGTTCCTGATAGAAATTAGAAAGCTGGTTAAAAACCTGCCGTGCCTCTTGCAGCCGTCGCACTGCTAAATCATAGTTCTGGGCAGACACAGCCGCACTTGCCTCGTCCATCAGGCGTTGCCCTCCCTGAACACTTAAAATGCTGGCATTTTGGGTCAGGGGACGCAGATCATTTGGATCAGACGGGTCAGTTGAATCCAGTGAATCCAGATCGTCGTCCAGGGAGTCTAGCTCCTGCTCAAGAGGAACTTCAGGGGGAGCTTCAGGAGTTTGTGCCCCTACCATTAGCGGCTTTGCTCCTTCTAAAGCAGCCCATGAGGAGAGTGCAAGTAAACACGTTAAGGAAAGCAGACGAAAATCTCTAAGTACCATGAGGGAACTGATTCGAGACGTGAAAGAGCGAACAAATTCAGCCTTGCGTAATCTTACCATTGGAGTCTTCACTACGTTTAAATCTTTTTAGGTTTCAAGGGCGGGATTTGTGGCGATCGAAAGTTTGATGTAGTAATGACTGGAGTTTTAGCCATTCGGTTCCTAGCCTTAATTTAGATATCATTGCATGACAATGATTGGGATTTTTTGATGCCAGTCATTAAATTGTCCATTGTAAAAAATTGTTCACCGCCAGTGGAGCGATCGGTTTTAATTTCTGAAGGAAATGCAGCGCAGAACCCCTGCTAGAGGTGCCTTCTTCCTGATTTGTGAATGACTGATGAACGCCAGCCACAGCGTTTCGGGCTTTAGATTTTAGATTCTCAATCCATTACCAATGCTGAACTCACCTTACTCGTTCCAATTGTCAGATTCATCAACAGTTGATCTCCTTTCACCTGCCCCTTTAGAGGACAAAATTTTGCAGCGAGGTGGAGAAGAACTTTTTATCGAAAAACAGCCCGATCGCTTCACGGTTGCATTTGCTTCAAACCGTGTGGAAGGTTCTTCAGGAACATTGCCGATTGAGGGAGCAAATTTTATCGAGAATATTCCTGGCGTTGGGGTTGAGTTTCAAGTTGAATCCGGGCAGCTAGACACCGTTATGGCAACCCTTCGCACCGCAGATGAAATTTTGTCTGTTAGCCATGTCTATCAACTTCGCCACACCCCCGAAACGCCCATTTACCTAACCAATCAATTAACCCTTCTGTTTGCAGAGTCGGTTACGGCGGAGGAAATGAACGCCATTACGGCTCAGGTGGGCCTCAGGGTTTTCAAGCTAGTTCCGGGTGTTCCCAAGGCGTTTGTGTTCCAAGTTTCAACGGAAGCGGCTGTGAATCCAATTAAGCTAGCAAACCGACTCATGCGCCATCCTAGCGTACTGCTGGCAGAACCCAATCTTGTTGTGAAGCTGCGATCGACTGCGCTATCTCAGCCCTCACCAGAAAATACGCTGGATCAGAAAAATTCCGGTCTTTCTTTAAAGGCAGCTTGGCAACATACACAGGGCATCCCGTCGGTGGTGGTGGCCGTTGCGGAGGAAACGATCGATTTAGCCCAGCCCGTTTTTCAGACGGGTGGGAAGGTGGTGGCTCCGTTGGTTGATTGGCAGGAGAGAGGAGAGAGGAGAGAGGAGAGAGGGAGGGAAGTGGGGGAAGTGGGGATGCTCGATCGGGTGGCACCAGGATGTGGGGTGATACCTATTGCGATCGGCTCGTTTCTGGATGATGCGATCGTGGAATGGGTTTATGAGTGGGCGATTGAAAAATCTGCCTCGGTGTTGGTTTGTGGGTGGCGGGCTGGTTTGGATTACTACCCGCTTTCACTGCGGCAACAGGTGGCTCTGACCCGTGCAGCAACTAAAGGGCGACGAGGAAAGGGCTGTTTGGTTGTCTATGGGGTTGAGAATGATGCGGTTAAAAGGGGAGGGCGTTTAGCTGCTGAGGCTGAATCCAATGCTGGAGAAAATGCTTTACCTCACACAGATAGACCTAGCTTGGACGGATTTGCTTTACATCCTGATGTGATGACGATCGCGGCGGTTGGTTCTTCTCAGCTCGTGTCTGACCATGATTTCGACCATGATTCTGACTATGATTCTGGTCATGATAAAGCGACTGGCATTTCCCTTTGTGCGCCAATCTGGGAAGACAGTTCAAGCACGACAGCAGGAACGATCGTTGCAGGCGTTGCAGCACTGGTGCTTTCTGCCAATCCTGCCCTCACCGCATGGCAAGTTAAGCAACTCCTGCAAACCACTGCCGACAAGATGACTCATTCTGATTTGCCGCCCAACTCTCAACCAAAGTTGCCTGCCTATGATGCGATCGGCTATTCCCAAGCGTTTGGCTATGGCATGGTGAATGCTCTACGGGCCGTTCTGGCTGCCCAACAGCAAGTCAAACCTCGCCAAGTCGTTTCCCGCTGGATTGAGCAACAAGTGACCATCCCCGTAGACATCCCCGATGGCGATCCGCAGGGCATCTTTACCAGTATTCATATCGATGCAGTTGAACGGGTTTGCCAAATTGAAGTCAGTGTAGAAATCGAACACAGCTTCATGGGCGACCTGGAAATTTACCTGCTCCCGCCCAATGGAACCTCTATCCTGCTTCAACCCCGCACTGCCGGGCGAGTTAATATCCTTCGCAAAACCTATACTTCAAACACAACGCCCCTCCTCGAATCTGCCTTAAACCAGCCTGCTAGAGGAAAATGGCAACTCCAGTTAGTCGATCGCGTTCTGATGCATACTGGACGGTTGAAGCGTTGGGGGTTAAAGGTTGGGGTCTAGTCTCCCTGTAGCTGCTTAACCAAATGCATCAGTTCCGGCAGGATCAATGCCTCGATCGCCAGCTTGACAGCATTGCTGGAGCCAGGTAGAGAAAAAATCAACTTTCCCTGACAAACCCCCGCGATGGCACGAGAGGCGATCGCCCGTGAGCCAATGTCCTGGTAACTCAGCCACCGAAAAACCTCTCCAAATCCAGGCAGCGTTTTTTCTAACAGGCGTTCCACTGCATCATAGGTGGTGTCTCTAGGAGCGATGCCTGTCCCTCCATTCAAAATTACAGCGTCAACATCTGAACGTTGACACAAGGCTTTGAGCCGTTCCTGAATTTGTTCTGGCTCATCTTTCACTAGCACATAGTCAGCAATTGCGTGTCCTGCATCTTGCAACAACTGCTGAATAATTTGCCCACTGCGATCGGTTTCTGGGGTTCGAGTGTCGCTTACAGTAATGACCGCGCAATGAACTGCGATCGGCTGACGGTCAGGATGGGGAGAAGGCATTAGAAAGAAGGATGGAGAATGAGAATTAAAAAAGAGGATAAAGGACAAAGTTAGGTAAATAGTTTGGTTTAAACCTTTTATCCCTTGGTTTTGCCCTTTATCCTTTTCTGGCTATTGCTTACTAAAGCCCAGACCGTTTTCCTCTGCATATCGATCCATAAAGCGAATGAAGCGATCCCACTCTTCAACGCTCTTCATCACATAAATCGCTTCGAGGGCCTCTGGCTGCCCGTTGACAAACTTTGCTTTTACTTCACGGGTAGAAATTTCGCCCTCTTCATCGATCAGATACATTCCGGTGATTTCATCTGTCCGATCGTTGCTGAGAGCTTTAGGATTTTGAAAATAAAAAATAGCTTGCCCGTTCGTACCGTCCTTGGCGCGAGTCAGCCGGACATCAGGCACTACATCTTCACGAATTCCTCTAGAAAATTGAATTTCAGCCATGCTTCTTCGTTCCAGTTACTTATCGTTAACTTAAACTTATCTTCCCATTTTTCTAAAGATTAAATAATGAGTGGCCTAAATTTGGGGATCAATCCCTCATTGGGGGTATTACGTAGAGAAGAAGGGTTGATTTTTCGTCCAAGTCGATGCATTCTGTATTCTCACGACTGCAAAAACAGGCTGGCATCAGTCACATTAAACAGTGCATCAAGTTCAACTATTACTGCGGTGGTTATGAGCAAAGATTCAAAGCGTTTCTGGATACTGGTTTCTCTCTGTGGGCTTCTCGGAATTGGCATGGGAGCCACCACAAGCCAAGCAGCGATTAATGAATGTTTGGCAGATGAAACCCCTAGCAATGAGTGCATGACTCAAGACCCTGCCACCAAAAAGCTGGAAGGGATTGGGATGGGGCTAATGGTTGGTGTTTGTGCGGCCTTTGGTGCAGCCTGGCGATTTGGTGATAAGTAGCCTGTGGGCGATCGGATAATCTCTCGAAAAATAGATTTCCTCGGCAATCTATTGCCTTGGATAATATTTTTCAAACTGGTTGGACTTCAAACTGGTTGAACAAAGTGCTTTACTACTCCGATCGCCCACTCAGCGGCTCTATCTGAAATTCCTCAAACCGAACGGACATGCCTACATCATTCTGCGGAGAGGCACACATCATTCCCACCTGAAGCGGGTTTGCTCCGGTTAAATAGGCTAACCGCAGCATAGTGTATTCCTCTCCGTTCAGCGAATACCAGACTTCTACTGCCTCCGATCGTCGCTGGACGCGCAGCCAAACGGCAGGAGGATTGTCCATTAGGGGAACCACAGACCAGTCAGAGTAGTTCCGCGTCACAACGGCACTGACCTGTTGCACACCCTCCACAAATTCAATGCCGCATTTCAGCCAGGTAGACTCATTTTCCCGAATCATGAGTCCAGCTTGGTCATAGAGAATGTGGTACTGTCCAATAATTTTGACACTGACCGTAAAGTCACCCGTCATTTCCTGATAGTAAAAATTTCCATCGTCGCGAATAAAGCCGTAGTGAGTGGTTCGCCAAAAATCCGTTTTAGGATTAGAGGTGACGGTCAAAATGCTGCCTTGTTCTTGCCAGAGGGTTGGTTCGTTATACCACTGCATTATTCTTTTTATTTGTTTGCGTAGTGAATTGCATAGGAGCTTTAGCGAGTGCTTTAAAAGTCCTGCGATGGGTAGCAAAACGGTCTAGATCCCCCTAAATTCCCCTTAAGTAAAGGGGAATTTGAGTCCGGTTTCCCCCTTTTTTTAAGGGGGGCTAGGGGGGATCAACAGGTGCCTCAGACTACCACAGACCGCTTTTCAAACATCCTCGTTAGCGAGATGAAAATTCCTCAGCTTTTAATTGAAACATTTCTAGCTCTACCCCGTAATACTGATTCACC
>PVWD01000185.1 GCA_003003615.1 filamentous cyanobacterium CCP2
GGCGATCGCAATTCGCTGTCGTTGTCCTCCTGACAAAATGATGCCGCGATTGCCAATTTCGGTATCTAATCCCTTTGGTAACTTCTGAATAAATTCATAGGCATTGGCGCGTCGAGTCGCCTCCAGAATTTCCTCCTCCGTCACATGAGAACAACCATAGGCAATGTTTTGGCGAATCGTAGCATTAAAGAGGAACGTATCCTGGCTCACCACTCCCATTGCTCGACGCAGAGAGCGAATGTCAAAGTTCTTTAGGTCAATATCGTCGATCGTAATTTGTCCTTGAACCGGGTCATAAAAGCGAGGCAGCAAATCGGCAACAGTGGACTTTCCAGCCCCAGATGAACCCACCAACGCTAAAGTATTTCCCTTTGGCAAAAACAGGTTAATGTTTCTCAGCACTAAATCTGGGCTGCCAGGATAGGCAAAAGAAAGATTTTCGAGTCCGATTCCCTTCTGTAGACAAGTAAAGGAAAGATGACCGTTTTGGGAGAATGTTTTGTTGTCTCTTCGGAGCAAATCATGAACCACCTCCACTGATGCAATTGACCGCGCTAAATTTTCACGCTGTCCATTAAGCTGAGAAATAATTGGCAGCATTCGGTATAGCAAAACTATATAGGTCAAAAGCACCGCAGACAAAGCCTCTAGCTGATCAGCAAATAGCGATCGTCCAATAAAGATGAGGGCAAATAACGCCACAATACTAGTCACTTCGCTTGTTGGAACGACTGCTAAAGACAGCATTTTTGAGCGAAATTCAATCTTCTCATGATCAGTCAATAATTCCTTGAGAAGACCAAATTCTCGCTCCTCTGTTGCTGTAGATTTAACCAGCCGGATACCCGAAAAGATTTCAATGAGGCGGCTTGAATAATCTCGCGAAATTGCATTTAGTTCTCGGCTAAACTGTTTGGCTTTAGAAACGAGAAACTGAACTGCTAAGGGCGGAAAAGGTAACAAGAGCGTGGTTGCAACAGTTAGCTGCCAGGAAATCGAAATCAAAAGGACTAGGAAGACAAAAATTGTAATAATAGATATCACAATGTTTATCACAATTCCAATGACGCTTGTTGCGGTTGTTGAATCCTTAATCAGGCGTTTCATTAAATCGCCTGGCTTAGTTTTTGTGAAATAATCTAGATCAACATCCAACAACAATTGGAGTTCCTGTTGTTGTAAGCTAATGTTCAGTCGGCGGTTAAGGGCACTATTTGCTAAGTTACTGGCATAAACGGCTAAATCTTTCAGAATAATCAGCCCCAGTATGGCTCCTGCCATTGCAAAAGATTGATAGGCGATCGGCACTCCATCAAATAACGATAGCAAGGTTTGAATAATGGGCGCGTTTTCTTCTGAGGGTAACTCTTGACCCAAAATGCTAATAACCACCGGAACAATGAGAGCCGTACTTACCCCGTTAAACAAAGCTCCTGAGAACCCAAGCAAGATGTTTAGAAAGATCCAGCCTGGATAGCGTAGCGCAAGTCTAACTAGCACTCTATTGGCAGGAGCAACCCATTGCTTAAAAATGGGTGCCAGCGAGTCGTAGCGCAGTGCTTTTGGAAGGTTTACTCTCGATAGCATTAGGAAAAATTTAAACAACTGTTTTTGGTCGATGCAGCGTGTTGAAACAGCAAAATTAGAAATGCCGTTTCAGCATCATGCTGCTAGTTACACGGTTTCACGAACCTGCTTCACTAACCCACAAATCGAAAGTCTTTTGCACCATTAAAGCCCAACATGCGAGATTGCCGACGGGTAAATTCACTAACAGACGGATTCCCCTTAGGGTGAATCACTCCATGCACCTGCTGCCACAATTCTGGTGGAGCCACCCGCACCGTATAGGATCGTTCGGCTTTGCCGTTCCGGCAGGAATCGCCTGTTTTGCAGACGTGATACCACTTTGTTTCCTGGCATTCCTCACACCAAAACGCCTCTAACCATTCCCCATCTAGAGAAACTGCGGTTTGATGAGCCATGAGCATCAGAGCATTTTTGCGGTTCACACCCCGCTGCTGGAGTTGACCCGCCCGATCGGCAAACAGGGGATACTTTGGGCTGACGCTATCGAGATAGCATCCGTGTATGGGGCAAACGATCGCCCGTCGTTTTGAACGTTTCCGATTTCGGTCACACCGTCTCTGCAATTCGACCTCCTGTTGGTAGATACAAAACATCCATGAAGAAGGTTACGGTGAAGGGACTGAGATCAAATGACCATCGAAGCCCACTCCAGCAACAAACTGCTTAATTAATATTTAATTTGTTGACTTTCATTACCTTGATACAGGCGGCATGGGAACGAACCCGGAAAATTGCGTATTGTATTTAACTCTTAACAACGTCTTCATACAGCCGATCGCAGTATCACAACCTTCTACATTTGGTCAGCCAGCAGCAGCAGCCATTGCATAAATGCTCGGACATCGGCTTCAAACTGTTGCCAGGTGACAAAATATCGATTGATCAGTCGCTGCACCCGTTCAGTATCTAGCTCAAACCCATAGACATTTCTAACAACGTGCCAAAACCCTAAAAATTCCTCCAATTGACGCGCCGTTTCCTTTTTAAGTAATGGAGGGCGATCGGCATATTCAAGGGACATTCGTTACAACAAACGCTTATGCCAATCAAAACCAGAGGGTAATCCTCCATTTAATTCAGACGCAACCAAGCTAAAAATGCGTTCGCAGCCCGTATAGAAATTGTGCAGCTTTAGGGCTTGCAGTTCATAAAACAGATTAGCCCGTTCTGAATCGTGATGAATTTCTGATTGTACCTGTTGAATTTCCTGCTCTAACCGCTTCATGCGATCGAGTTCTACTTCCAGATCAGATACCAGGGTTCGCAACTCAATCGGAGACATCTCGCGCATAGAGCACCTCCCCCGTTTCCATGACACGCTGATAGAAATACGGCTCCAACGCTTCCATTGGCTTCAGGTCTACCCAACGGTTCGTCAACCGATTCGCCGATGCTAGGGCTGCGAAAAATTGGGCAGGTTCAATTCCTTCTACAGCCAAATCAATATCGGATTCTGCGGTAAATCGTCCTTTTGCCAGAGAACCAAACAAAATCACTTGAGTTGCTCCAAACTGCTGCACTAAAACATCAGCCATCTGCTGGGCTTCCTGCCGTGCTTGCAAGGCAAACCGTTGATTCATTTCCTGCTGTCGCTGCCGCCGATCGCGCCAATATTTCAGGTATTTGTCTTCAACTTCCATCCATCTTTCCTCTGACTGATTCAGCAGATGCCGATTGAGCAAATTCTCTTGTCCAGTAATCTGATCTCTATCCAGTAAACTGATCTGGGTCAATGCCCATTGCCCGAAGTTGTTCTGCAAGACGATCGGCTCGTTGGCGTTCTTGTTCGGCTTTTTGGCGTTCTTGTTCGGCTCGTTGGTATTCCTGTTCTGCCCGTTGGCGTTCTTCCAGAGCAATTTCCTCCGTCGTTGGCAGTACCGTGCCATCTAAGAAGATGGTGATGAGAACAAGTATCTTATATTTTAAGGGATGTTGTTGAACGGCTCAGGTCGATCGCCATGACTGAATCGCGCTTAAAAAAGTTTGAGCGATCTGAATCGCAGTTTCAGCTTCTCGTTGGGTGTAGGCTTCTGCTGGCGTGAGATCTGGCAATGCATCAGGATAGCGCGTTGGAATACACAGCTTGTCTAGTGCCAGCGCATCATCCAGCAGTGAGATAAAGTTTGGTTTTACAACATCCGGCAATTCTCGAACGAGGCGGGCAACTGAATGCCCCCAAGGGTCAAGATCAAGCTGAATCCAAACCGCTTTTACCCCCTTTTCAGCAGACTGTTGAGCATAAAAACAGGCCTGAGCATACTTTTTAGCCAGTCGGAGTGCTTCTGCTGCATCCAAATCATCAACAGCTTGGCGATACCACCGCTCTGCTTCTTGTTTAAGTTTTTCCTCGCTCATACAGCACTTTACCCTCGGTTAGCACCCGTCGAATGAATGGAGAATAACACCGTTGCTCCAACTCATCAAGCGTATAAACGATTACTTCCACAGGTAAAGGAGCATCCTGTAAAAGTGATAAGATTTGCCCCATTCTTGCTAATGGCGGTTGATCTGTATTCCAGACAATAAATAGATCAATATCAGAACGACGGCTTGCTGTACCCCTTGCCCATGAACCGAATAGCACAATACGCTCTGGAGAAATTGCCTCTTCCAGGCGATCGACTGCCAGAACTAACCATTGATCTGTCACTTGCTGATCAATCATTTGCTAATTCGATACCCGCCAGGAGAATTTTAAACAAAAAAGTGGCTGAATACGCTTGATATTTTTTAGGCGTATCCTTTATGCTGATGCGATGCTGGTTTTTTCTACCCGAAGGAGCCAGTTATCCCAAAAACCCGCTTAAGGTGGGGCCTAACGCTGATTAGGGAAGCGGACAACAACCCTAACCAGCTAACCCAACATCTGATACGAGCAGAGGTCAGGCTGTCTGATTTTAGATCAAGCTGTCTAATTTTGGCTGCCCCGCTGATGCCCGATTATGTTTGGGGGGCTTCTTGTAAACCTTCCCACACCTTAAGCTTTTCTTCCCCACTCTCCATCAGCGAGGAAATTTTCCATGTCTTCAGAGTTCAATGAACTGTTGCCCGTTTCGCAGGATGAACGGGTACAAATTTGGATTATCGGCACGCGCGATCAGGTCGTGTTCACCATGAACGAGTTCTACGTGAGAAGGCTAGCAAGTGACCGCGTCCAATTCACCCCCATCATTCCCGCTCCCTTTGCCTCTGGAAAATACATGACCGTTTTAGTGCGCTAATTTCCATTCTCTAAACCTAACAGGGGCGATCGGCCGGATCACCCCTGCAAAATTTCCACACGATTGGCCAACCCTAGAACCAAGGTGGCTCAATTTGTGCTGTGGAATTGAAGCCAACTATCATTTTTTAAAACGTTTTTTAAAATATCAAGTATGGCTCTACAGATGGCTAAAGGTAATGAAAACAGCATTTTTGCTTTTAGGGGCACAGCGGAGCGGAACTTCAGTGACGAGCCATATGCTCTCCAAATTTGATGTAAACTTTGGCGATCCAAATCATTTTTTGCAGGCAGACCACAATCCCATCTTTTTTGAACTAAAGTGGATTAACCAATATAACGATCGCCTCATTCAAAGGTTGGGATATCAATACACTGATCCGTTTCTGCCGATTGAAGCAGACTACGATCGGGCAAGCATTACCGAAATTGCTAAAGAGCTACCCTCCCTCATTCAACAGGAATGGCAAGATGCTCTAAAAATTGGTATTAAAGACCCTCGCATTTCCCTTACTTTTCCCGTTTGGCAAAGGGCATTGATTGATTTAGGGTATGTCTTAAAAATCATTTTTGTGTTCCGTCATCCGGGAGAATTCTTGCGTTCAAACCAAAAATTATTTCAGAATTGGCAGGGCTGGAATGAGGAAAGACATCTCCACTTTTGGCTCCGGCTCACGCTTGCTGCAATCTATTTCACACGAAATTATTCAGTCTTTTTTGTACATTACGATGACCTGATGGAACATTCTTTAGAAGTGGCAAAACAGTTAGCTCATTTCTTTGATTTAGATGAAAATCAGGTCGCTGCTGCTGCTGCTGTTGTCAATCCGGCTTACCATCACCAGAAACAACGCACCCCAACGGGCTATCCCTTCATTGATCATTACTACAGCTTATTGTGTTCCCACAGCCTGTCTGAGGCAGATTATCTTCGCTATCGTCAGGCGAACCCCTCCTTTCTACTGCACGATCGCCCTTAGTCCTTTGACCAAGCGACCGATCCCTTCTGCAACCGTATCCTGCTGCAACGCACCATAAGCCACCCGCAGGTAGCAACCGTCTTCAATACCAAAGGTCATGCCTGGAATAACGGCTACCTTGTAGTCCTGAATCAGTTGCTGAACCAGCTCCAAAGGGTGCATTTTGGTGTGAACCTTGAGCAGGAAGTAGAAGGCTCCGTTGGCAGGGGGGACGGTGCAAATGTCTTGAATGGCAGCAAATTCCGTGAGGCAGAGTTGTCGTACCTGAGCGATCGATTCTAGCTTTTGTTTGCAATACGCCACCCCCACCTCTAATGCCCCCAGTGCCGCATACTGCGAAATCACAGACGGGCAAATGGCGATCGTATCTTGAATTTTCATTACGGCGGTCATCAGGTGGGCGGGCAGCACCATATAGCCAATGCGCCAACTGGCAAACCCATAGGCCTTGGAAAGGCTGAATAGGGAAATGGTGTGGGCATTGCTGGCAGGAATGGAACCGGGCGAAAAGGGCACCACGCCATCGTAGGTAAAATATTCGTACGCCTCATCGTGAATGTGATAAATTCCCTGCTGCTGGCAGAGTTCATTGACCGTCCGCAGGTCGCTTTCAGGATAGACGGCTCCCGTTGGATTATTGGGGGAAATGGTGACGATCGCCTTTGTGCGGGGAGTAATGGCGGCCCGAATCGCCTCTAGGCGCAGTTGATATTGGTCATTGGTTGGCACCAACACGGGAACACAATTTGCCATGCGGATCGCCATTTCATGGTTGAAGTAATAGGGCGTTTGCAGAATGATTTCATCCCCCGGATCGGCAATGGCCAGCACCGCATTCACGAACCCCATATTGCTGCCCACTGTGACAACAATTTCACTGCCATCAGTTGCGATAATTTGGTTTTCCGTCTTCAACTTAGTGTCGATCGCAGTGACCAATTCTGGAATTCCCTGCACCGCTTGATAAAGATGGTTATTGGAGTCTTGCAAAAATTGACTGATTCGATCGATCGCCTCTGGTGGCGGGCCATAATACACAACTCCTTGCCCCAAGGAAATTGTTCCTGGAGAGTTTTGAATCATTTCGCCAACCACGGGAATAATCGGCGACTGAACCACTTGCATTCGTTGGGATTCAAGCTGAGGCACAGTTCCTCCAAAGGGCGATCGTGTACTGGAATGCCTGATATCGTACAGCAAATTCTAAAATTGAGCGAAGCCTGACTGCTTACCTGATAAAGCTGCTTAGAGAGCATCCCATTGATACAAATGGATCAATTTCCGTAGCGCAGGCATCTTGCCTGCCAGTGAGAGATTTGTCATGGAAGTGCAAAAGTGGGATATACCCGTTGCTTGTGAGCATCCCCTGCATCGGTCAGGAAACCCAAACAAAATAAGTACCGTGTTGAGAAATTTGAGGAAAAATATACTTTTATTTCTATTCCTGCAAAATCCAGTAATTAACTTTGTAAGGGAAAATTTTGCCCTTTTCAAGCTAGTTTTACACCCCGTCCACACTGAGTGCCTTTAGGGTTTACCGGGCTAATTCTTACATACTTTTATATGTTCTTAAAACCGATTCGTTTAACTTTCCTTCGAGGAATGTTTACAACAAGTATCATTTCACACAGATTCAAAAACGAACAAGCTATACTAAATGACATCGAGTGATATCAATTTTTCAGATTAAAACGATCGACGGTTAAACAAGGCTGGGATTTTTTTCCATAGGAGTAATGTCCAACCTTCAGGTGTGCTTAAACTTGAAAAGCTAGTATTTTTTTGTGCATCATTGGTTTGCTAAGAAATGGCTGAAAAGTAACCATTTTAATGAATCCATTGTTCAGCAGATCGTTCACTCTCATGGCTCAATTGCCTCTAAAAAGATAACCCTAAAAAACCTTCTTCAATGAATTATTGTCATTCAATAAGCATTCATCGGATTGGCTGACAACTCTTTTTTAATTGAGAAATTTCAATATTGCCAGAAGGTTCACGCTGGGTTTTATGCTTCAACTCAACCCACAATTTTTCAAAGGATTTGGCAGTTTTCTCAGTTCATCCGATCGTCCTTGAGATTCATTGCAGAAACATCTTTTCATTGATTATTCAACTTGTTCACACCCTTCAACCTGAACGAAGCGTAATTTGCGCTTTCTAAAACGATGATTGCTACCTCTACGATTTATCGCGCTCCTCCTGATTCTGGCAGTTTAGTCTTAGGGCGATCGCTGCCCTCATTATTAGATGAAGCGTGTAATCACCACCCGAATGAGCAAGCCCTCAATCAATGGCAAAATCGCAACTGGCAGCCCCTTTCCAACCATGACTTTCGGACTGCTGTTGAGGAATGTGCTTTAGGATTGCTGTTTCTGAATTTACAGCGGGGCGATCGGGTGGCATTTGTCATGCATAGTGACATTCCATTTTGCATTGCAGATATGGGGTGTTTGCTAGCGGGTTTGGTGAATGTGCCGATCGATTTGACTCAGACGATCGAAAATATCCTGTTTATTCTGCAACATACTGAAGCGAAAGCATTAATCATCTCCAATTTAGAATTATTGAATCAGTTGCTACCCCATTTAGGGGAGGCAGTGATGCTGCAATGGATACTGGTGGTGGAGGGAATTGGAGAACGAGAAGAAGTATTACAGGATGATGAAGTGATTGGAAAAACCGAGGAGGATCAGCAGGAAAATAACCAGGGTTGTTTACAGCTTGATGAAACCCATGTGATGCATTCTGCCAAACAGAGTGCTTTTTTACAGGAGACAGTTTTACACGGCGTTCGGATACTGTCGTTGCAGGAGGTACGGCAGCGAGGGAAAGCGCAATGGTCGGAGGAACGCTTACAGCAATTGCGATCGGCAATTCATCCAGGTGATCTGGCCACAATTCTCTACATTGCTAGCGAAACGAAGCAGCCAAAAGGAGTGATGCTATCCCATGAAAATATTTCTGCTAACATTCTGAGTGCGTTTAGCAGCTATCCCAATTTGGCAACTGGGGCAGAGGAGGTCGTGCTTCTATTTTTGCCTCTCACCCACATCTTCGCCCGTGCCTTTTTCTATGGACATTTAGCCTACGGGCACAGCGTTTATTTTTCTGATCCGGCTCACGTCATGCGGCATCTAAAGTCAGTGAATCCAACGTTCATGATTACGGTGCCGCGCGTGTTGGAGAAAATCTATGAACGCATTCTGGAGCAGGGACGACGGTTGAGTAAGTTCGATCGGGCGATGTTCTTTTGGGCATTGAATCTAGCGCAGCGATATGAGGTGGGGCAACCCTTATCCCGACTCTATGCTCTACGGCTCAAACTCGCCGATCGGTTGGTGTTTGCTCGATGGCGATCGTTTTTTGGCGATCGGTTGAAGGCATTCATCAGTGGAGGGGCGGCGTTGCGGGCAGAGCTAACCAATGTATTTGCAGCAGCAGGATTGCCCGTTTTACAGGGTTATGGCTTGACAGAAACCAGTGCCGTTCTCTGCTACAACCGGGGCACCTACAACCGGGCAGGAACAGTCGGCGTGCCGATTCCGGGCATAGAAATTGCCATTGCAGAGGATAACGAGATTTTGGTCAAGGCTCCGTTTGTGATGCAGGGCTATTACCGCGATCCGTTGTCCACTCAGCGAGCATTCAATTCGGAAGGCTGGCTACACACGGGCGATTTGGGAGAGGTGACACCCGATGGATTTCTCAAAATTACTGGCGTGAAGAAATCTCTCTTTAAGCTGACGACGGGCAAGTACGTCTCACCTTTGCCGCTGGAACAGGAGTTGATGCGATCGCCGTTTGTGTCCCACGCCATCACCGTTGGAGCGAATCAAAAGTTCTGCGGTATGCTGATCTTTCCCAATTTGGCAGCCCTTCAGCAGGAAATTTCACAAATCGACCCGAACTCATCAAACCCAGTTCCCCTCAACCCAGAATCCATCAACCTTGAGCAAACCGAATCCTGGCTCCAGCATTCCTGCATTTTGGCACTGTACCAATCCCTAATTGATGCCGCAAATTGCCACTTGCCCTACTGGTCAACCGTGAGAAAGTTCAAACTAATGAATGCGGAACTGACGATCGAAAACGGACTCTTATTACCAGACGGAACCCTGAACCGAGTACAGGTTTTAGAAACCTTTGCGATCGAGATTGCGGCACTTTATGGAGAGTCCGATCGAGGGAAAAAGGAAGATGAACCGGATGCTGCACCGGCCTGTGTGTATGTGCCTCCGGCGGAATGTCCGGTCTATGCCAAGTCGTTGACCCATTACTAGTTGACCCACTGGTTGACCCATTACTTGAGGAAAACAAATGATGTTTAAACCGTTTCAAACTGCTGCTGTGCTGGGTGCTGGGGTCATGGGGACTCAAATTGCCGCCCACCTCGCCAATGCCGGATTAACGGTGCATCTGCTAGATTTGCCTGCCCAAACAGGTAATAAAAACGGCATCGTTGAAGGGGCATTCAAAAAAGCTTTGAAGCAATCCCCACCAATTTTCTTCACCGAAAAGACGGCAAAGCGCGTTATCTTGGGAAACTACGAAGACCATTTCGATCGCCTCGCAACGGTAGACTGGGTGATTGAAGCGGTAATTGAAAATTTAACGATTAAGCAAGATTTAATGCATCGGATTGAGAAAACGGTGCGCCAGGATGCGGTGATATCAACCAACACGAGTGGATTATCAATTCAGGCGATCGTTCAAAACTGCTCGAAGGCGTTTCGCAAACGGTTTTTAGGAACGCACTTTTTTAATCCGCCCCGCTACTTGAAACTGCTGGAATTGATTCCAACGGACGAAACCGATCCACAGGTTTTAGAACGAATGCAGTGGTTCGGCAGGATGCGTTTAGGGAAGGGCATTGTCATTGCCAAAGACACACCCAATTTCATCGCCAACCGCATTGGTGTTTTTGTTAGTCTACTGGGGTTAAAAGCCTGGCTGGAGCAGGGATACACGATCGAAGAGATTGATACCCTGACTGGAACGCTGGTGGGTCGTCCCAAGTCTGCTACCTTCCGAACCGCTGATCTGGTGGGGTTGGATACGTTGCTGTATGTGGCGGAAAACCTTTATCCAGCAATTCCTGAGGATGAATGTCGAGATGTGTTCCGGGTGCCGGAAATTATGCGAAAGCTGGTGGAAACCGGATCGCTGGGGGCAAAAACGGGGCAGGGCTTTTACAAGAAAGTGGAGGGCGAAATTCGATCGCTCAATCCCAAAACCTTGAATTATGAATCTGCCAAGCCTTTGAATTTGGGCAACATCAGCGGGATTGAGCATCACCCGGATTTAGCCGAACGGTTGCAAAAGCTGTATCACCATCGGGGACGGGCTGGAGACTTTTTCCGGCAGTCCATCCTGGCAACGCTGGCTTATAGTGCCAACCGGATTCCCGAAATCGCCGATCGCCCTCTGGAAATCGATCAGGCGATGCGCTGGGGGTTTGGCTGGAAGCTGGGTCCGTTTGAAATCTGGGACGTGCTGGGGTTTGAAACGGTGCTTCAGGATATGCAGCAAGCCGGATTCACCGTGCCTGCCTGGGTTGAAGAAATGCAGCGGAATCGCATCACTCAGTTCTACCGCGATCGGCAACTGTATTTGCCGCAACAGGGTTATATCTCGCTGTCTGCAACCACCGACGAAATTCACCTGGCAGAAATTAAATCTAACCCCAAAAACACCCTCTGGCACAACAGCGAAGCGGCTCTGCTGGATTTGGGCGATGGCGTGGTGCTGTACGAATTTCGTTCCAAGGCGAACACCCTCAGCGTTAAGGTGATTGACGGACTGGTGGCGGCTTTGGACTGGCTGGAAGCCCATGATGACGTTCACGGCATGGTGATTGGCAATGAGGGCGAAAATTTCTGTGTGGGCATCAATCTGGCAGAAGTCGGCAAGATTGCCCAATGGGAAAATCTGAACCCGTTTAACCATTCTCACAACCGCATTGCCGATTTGCTCACCAAGTTTCAAACCCTGGTGCAGCGCATTCACTACTTCCATAAGCCGATCGTCGCGGCGATTCAGGGGCGCGTGTTGGGGGGTGGCTGCGAGCTGGCAATGGCGTGTCCCCAGGTGGTTGCCGATGCCGAAACCTACATTGGCTTAGTGGAGCTGGGCGTGGGACTGATTCCCGCAGGGGGTGGACTGATGCGGCTGGCGCGGTGGACGGGACATCAGGCTCTATCCGATGCTCCGGGGGATATTCTGCCCTGGCTGAAGCGGGTGTTTGAAACGATCGGCATGGCAAAGGTGGCGAACAGCGCCCTGGAAGGGAAAGAACTCGGCTTTTTGGTTCCCTCAACCAAGGTGGTGATCAATGGCGATCGGCGGCTGTTCGTTGCCAAGCAGGAGGTGATTTGTCTGGAGCAGTCTGGCTATGCCCCACCGCCCCACGAGCCAATTCCGGTCTTGGGACAGTCTGCCAGAGCTACCCTGGAACACATGGCGTACATCATGCAGCAGGGCGGGTACATCAGTGAATACGATCGCACCCTTGCCCATCACCTCGCCTACGTCCTGACCGGGGGCGACCTGACCATTCCGGCGGAAGTGGATGATGATTATCTGCTGGGGTTGGAGCGCGACCACTTCCTACCGCTGATCGATGAACCGAAGACCAAAGAACGCATTTTACACATGCTGAAGACGAAGAAGCCATTAAGAAATTGAGCGAGGATTTGAGCGAGGATTTGAGCCATGAGAAACGTATACATTGTCAGCAGTGTCCGTACGGCAGTGGGCAAGGCTCCACGGGGAACCCTCCGCCATACTCGCCCAGAGGATTTGGGAGCGGCTGCCGTCAGGGGAGCATTGTCTAAAATTGATGGATTGGTTTCCAATCAAGTGAATGACGTGATCCTGGGTTGTGCCATGCCAGAGGCCGAGCAGGGTTATAACCTGGGGCGAGTGGTGGGTCTGCGAGCGGGTTTACCGGATTCGGTAGCGGGCTGTACGGTGAATCGGTTGTGTTCGTCTGGACTACAATCGATCGCTATGGCCCATCAGGCGATCGCCCTCAATCAAGCGGAGGTGGTGGTGGCAGGGGGAGTGGAATCGATGAG
>PVWD01000499.1 GCA_003003615.1 filamentous cyanobacterium CCP2
CTTCCCCACTCCCCACTCCGTACTCCCCAATCACCCCGGCTGCTGCCCTGGACGAGATGCAGGCGGCATAATGGGACTACCGTGATGGTGGACAAGATACCAACTTCCTGACATATTTTCAAAAATATTGGTGCCCATTGACTGGATCGTGACCTCTCTCCCTTGAATCATCTGAGTAATTTGCTCCACCAACACGACATATCCCAAGTCGCCACTCACTTGGGCGGTGATAATGCTGGTTGAAATGCGAAACCTTTCAGTATTTTGAAAAATTTGCTCCCATGCCATCTGAATTTGCTCCCATCCTCTGAGGGCAGGTCGTCCAGGGTGAATGCAAAGGCAATCTGTCCCTTTTGACCAAATGGTAGCCATTGCCTCCAGATCCTGTTGCTCAAAAGCGCGATAGAAATCTTGATTTGCAGCAAGAATCAGTTGTGTGTCAAGCATTGAATTACGAAAAACTATAGGTATGAACGAGAACAATTGCAAAACTGTAGAGCATCTTAGCCAGAATTGCAAAATTTTCAAGAGTTCCACTTACATTTCTACTTACAACGATCGCCAAAACTCCTCAGATAGGATGGCTTCGATCGCCTGACTAAATTCCCATTGCGGCGGAAGCGGAACCTTAGCATATTCGTGCTTCACTTGAGTTAAAGCATACTGCCAGCAATCGTCAAACACTTCAGCAAAATAAAGTTTAAGGCTAGGAGATTGCTTGATCTGTAGCTGTAATTGTCTGCGCTGTTCTCGAATGGTTAATTCCCAACCACGATTATCGTAGGTGGAATCAATATAGATTCGCTTTAGCAAATGAATGAGCAAGACTTCCAATCGGTGAGTCAGTTCCCGCTTTTCTCGTTTACCCAACGATTCAATCTCTTCAATTAAGTTATCCCAATCCAGGTCACGCAAATCCCGCTGCCGTAGCTTAGCAGCGGTATCCTCCAGCCACAGATTGAAATCTCGTTCATACAACAGTTCAGACTTTGCTGTATGCATTGTTATCATCCTTAAATTCTTTATAGGATGAGCATCCTGCGTATCCATTTAAAGTAGGAAAGCTGCCAGCGCGACGGAAAATTAAAAATTCCAGGTTTAGGGTTTTTAGGTAGCTTAATCAGTTGCAGCCTTCGCCAAAGCCGGGATTTGCAGCCCTGCTGGATAAGCCCCTTCTTCCTTAATTTGTTTGATTAAAGCATCAGGAATGGGAATTTTTAGCTTTTCTGCCAACGCTTTAACAATATCACCCCGATCGATCACCCCTGCCACTGCCCCCGCCGGAGATAGAACGGTGATGCGACGGACTTCCTGAGCTTCCATTTGGTTAATGACTTCTGCCAAGGGGGTTGTTTCCTTAACTGAAGGAATGTCAGAAAGCGGATGGATAATGCTGTGGAGGGATTGTTTCTCCCAAAGGCTACGCTCGATCGCATTCAAATCTTCCACTGCCACCAAGCCCCGATAGCGACCATCCGATGAGGCATAATACACATCCGCCTGAGCCATTTCGCGCTCTAAATAGCTGTGGGTAAACTCCTCCAGGCTCATCTCCGCATCCACTACCCGAAACTCTCGTGTCATGGCAGCAGCAGCATTTAATTCTTTCAACGCCTCTTGTAAATCGGTCACCTGGTTGTAAGCACTGGCATTACGAACTCCAAACCAGCCCAACAAAGCCAACCACAAAGAACTGAACTGGAAAGTCGTAAAGTAGCCCATGACTCCCAAAATGATGGCAGTCCAGCCCAGCATTTGACCGGCTCTTGCCGCCCAGCGCACCCCCTTCATCCGGCTGCCCGTCATCTTCCAGACGATCGACTTCAACACTTGCCCACCATCTAGGGGCAACCCCGGAATCATGTTAAACAAGGCCAGTACATAGTTGATGTAAGCTAAATTTTGCACAACCTCCTGAACGGGAGGGCTTAAGGGCAGGGTGGCATCAATCAAAATCAAGATTAAAAACAGACTAAAGCTGACACCGGGCCCGGCGATCGCCACTTGAAAAGCTTGCCCTGGCGTTTTCGATTCTTGGTCGATCGAGGCAATTCCACCAAACAAAAATAGCGTAATTGAATTGACTTTGATGCCCTGGGATCTTGCCACTAAGCTATGCCCAAGCTCATGCAACAACACTGACCCAAACAGCATCAACGCCATTGCGAATCCGGCAACCCATCCCCAAGTTTCTCCCCAACTCTCCTGTTGCCAAACTGAACCATAGTAAAAGGTCACTAACCAAAGGATCAGGAACCAGGATGTGTCGATGAGTAAAGGAATACCTAATATGGAGCCGATCCGGAAACCTGATTTCATGAAGGATTTCCTAATGTGTCTAGTACAGAGAACAAGGGCAACTGATTAGCATTGCAAGAGAATCTACCTGAATGCCTTGGCTACTCTTGATTGTTCACTGTACTTTCCAGTCTACCC
>PVWD01000186.1 GCA_003003615.1 filamentous cyanobacterium CCP2
AGCGTAATCAGCCCAATTCCCTGCGTAATAATCTGCTGCATCTGCACTGGAAGCCGCCCCCGCAACAGCAACCCCACTCCTGTACCGATTAAAACTGTTGCAACGTTAATCCAGGTGCCGCTGGTTTTTGTCCAGAAATCAAGCATGAGGGGAGTAGGGAGTAGGGAGTAGGGAATAGGGAGTGGGGAGTAGGGAGTAGGGAGTGGGGAATAGGGAGTAGGGAGTGGGGAATAGGGAGTGGGGAGTAAAATCTTTGCCTTAAACTAAAGTTTGAGCCAAAAGCTAAAGTCAGTTGATGCAAGTTAAGAAAATAATCCGGTAATTTGTAGCGCAGGCATCTTGCCTGCCAGTAGGATGAAGCCCGAATTCCGCACAAAAAAAGAGGGAGCAAATGCTCCACTCATTGGTCGATCCAAATGTATCCAAAAACGCAAAATCAATAAGGCGTTTGAGTATCTTAATAAGCCAGACCCATGCTTCGGGTCGTTTCTGCGCCCAGATACACCCGAATGCTAAGGAAGTCTGTTGGGCAAGCCGTCTCACATCGCTTGCACCCTACACAGTCTTCTGTGCGGGGAGAAGAGGCGATTTGACCCGCTTTACAGCCATCCCAAGGAACCATCTCTAGAACATCTGTAGGACAAGCCCGAACGCACTGAGTGCATCCGATGCAAGTGTCGTAGATTTTGACTGCATGAGACATTGATATAACGGCTCCAAACGATATGATGTTAACGACCAAGCCACCGGGAATTGTGAAAACACAGCCCCCTATAGCCGATCGAGTTTTGACGTTCTCCAGTCGAAATCCAGTGTACAGCAGTGGTTTAACCCAGCCTTGAAAAACTTTAAAGAACGTAATATCCGATCGTGATATTCAAAAGGGTAGATCCCTAGAAATTACATAAAGCTGTAAAAGTATAGGAGTGAACCCAACTTTTGGGTAAATTTAGGTTAATCTTGATTCTGCTTGATCTTTAGCTTGAAATTAGGCACCACTCAAGGGAATGCCTAGTCATCAGCACACACTCCCAAATGGATGTAAATTTCTTTTGTCTAATGTGGAGAAATATTAAAAATGGGTTGGTTAAGTAGACTCTTCCCCGGAAGCAAAAAGCCTGACAAAAAACCTGCTGTTGCTCAGGCAAAGACTCCAAAAGGAGAAACCATTCCTCCCTTTAGAGTGGGCCTGAATGGTGAATATGATGACAGTGGCTTAGCAAAGCGTGTGGCCTTAGCGTTTGATGAAGATTCGCAACTGGATGACATTAGCACCCTCTGGGTCGCTCAGTTGAGCAGCAAGGTTGTCCTGAAAGGTAAAGTTCCAACGAAGGCTTCCCTCGATCGGGCGGTTAGCGTTGCAAGAGGCGTGGAAGGTGCCACAGAAGTTGATGCAAGTCAGGTTGAAGTGGACTAACGGCTTGCTTCAAACATGCTTACTTCAGACCTAAGGTAGGGTGGGCAATGCCCACCCCTTCAGGTTGCATTCCCTCAGACTGCACTCTTAAGCAGGTACAGGAATTGTCAACGTTGAGTAGAACCTGCTTTCAAGCAAGCTCATCCGGTTTGGAAAGAATTTTCTTCATGCTTTGAGAATCTTCCTTAAGGGTCTAGAGAATCAATGAAATGCAACCTACTCTGTCTATGCAGCTTGACGATGCTGTACCTGTTCACTGATTTCATCTAAGGAAAAAAGTTATGCCACTTTTTGATGTCATTCGGGGCGCGTTGAATAACCCCAATCAGCAAGCCAGTCCTGATCAGTTGGGTGACATCCTCCGCATTGTTCAGCAACTTTCCAATCAGCAAGGTGTGAATCCATCTGCAACGCAAACAGTGCTGTCTGTTGTGGGAAGCTACGTCCGATCGTCTCTTCAGCAGCAGCGCAATACGCAGGGCAATTCTAGGGCAGAGGCGATCGTTGACCAGTTTGCTGGAACCTCACCGAATCGATCGGCTTTAGATGCTCTATTCAATACGAACCAGCAGCAACAAGTTGCCCAGGAAGCCTCTGCCAAATCGGGCATTAACGCCAGCACAATTCAGTCAATGCTGCCCCTCCTGGTTCCTGTTATTCTTTATCTGCTGAAAACAGGAGCGAACAAGCCAAATGCCCAATCCACAACGGCCAGCACTGGAGGAAACTCTGTCCTGAATGCTTTCCTGGATGCAGACGGAAACGGTGCAGTGGATGTTTCTGATGCAATTTCACTGGCAGGGCGGTTTCTCAGCCAGCGGTGATGATTGGAAGAGCCGAAGCTAGCATATAGAGCTTATGAGCAGGAAAAGCAGCTTTAGTTTGACGATATCAGCATGGAGTGAAGATATCGTTAGATTAAAGCACAGTCTGTAATTCCTGTCTTCTAGTAAAACAAGAATGAAAATTGAACTTGTATTCGTTAGTGCGTTGACTCCGATCGCCGCAGTGATTGCTTCGTCGGCACTCCTATCTTCTTCAGGGGTTGCTCTGTCTCAACAAATGAATCTTGCCCAAGAACCAACTCACCCGCAAACGCAAAGGGTTATGCAAGGCGATCGGAATGATGTTGGGAACAGCGTAACATCTGCTGAAGAGGCTGTGGATGACATGCGTGTTCCTAGTGATTTGTCACTACTTTTTGAAAAAATTTGGCGCGTCACAGATGCACCTTTTGAACCTGCTTTGGACAGCATCTATGTCTTCCTGCCGAATGGAACGCTTCTGTCCACCTCTTGCGGAGAAACCTATCGCATTTCAACCTGGCTCATCCCCGATCGGGAAAACCCTGACAGACTCGAAGTGACTGAAGATGGTGAAGTTGCTTACACTGCAGAAATCCTGGAATTAACAAGCAGTACGTTACAGCTACAACAAAACCTGGTTCGCAGTCATGAGATGCAAGAAATCAGCCTCACTGCGATCGAAGAGGAATTTGTTTGTCCCGATTTGCCCCGCTAGGAAGAGGGAATAAAGGAGCGCAGGCATCTTACCTACTAAATTTGGGTTTGGTTAGTTTTGGCAGAAGTTTTACCCTCTACCAAAACTAACTTGATCAATAACGCCCCTTAACGCTTCGCCAGCTTTTTCGACACCTTCCGTAGTCGAATTGACTCTGGAGTCACTTCCAGCAGTTCATCCGGGCCGATGTATTCCAAAGCCCGCTCCAGGCTCATGTCTACCGGAGCTTGAAGCTGGACTAGCTCTTCCCCACTAGAAGCCCGGTGGTTCGTTAGCTGCTTGGTTTTGCAGATATTTAGATCCAAATCCTGCGGGCGGTTGTGTTCGCCGACGATCATACCTTTGTAGACCTTGGTTCCCGGCGTGATGAAGAAGACTCCCCGATCTTCCGCGTTCTTCATGGCGTAGAAGGTGGCAGTTCCTTCCTCAAAGGCAATCAATACGCCATTTCGACGGGTTTCCACATCGCCAGAGAGCGATCGGTAGTCCAAAAAGCTATGGTTCATGATGCCGTCGCCACGAGTCAGGCGCATAAATTCACCCCGGAAGCCGATCAAGCCACGAGCCGGAATGACAAACTCTAGCTGAGTCCGTCCGTTGCCGCCCACGCGCATATCCTGCATTTCGCCCTTACGCTGTCCGAGCCGCTCAATACAGCCGCCCACTGCCTCTTCAGGGACATCCAACACCAGCAGTTCAAACGGTTCACAGGGTTGCCCGTTCACTTCCCGGTAAATTACCTGCGGCTGAGACACCTGAAACTCATATCCTTCCCGCCGCATGGTTTCAATCAAAATGCCGAGGTGGAGTTCGCCCCGACCAGAAACCAGGAACTTGTCCGGTGAATCCGTTTCGTCCACCCGCAGAGCCACGTTGGTTTCCAGTTCTCGCATCAGCCGATCGCGCAGTTGCCGTGAGGTAACGTAATCGCCTTCCTGTCCGGCAAAGGGCGAGTCGTTGACTGAGAAGGTCATTTGTAAAGTCGGCTCATCGACTTTGATCAGGGGAAGTGCTTGCGGTTCATTAGGGTCAGTAATCGTTTCACCGATATTGGCATCGGCAAAGCCAGACACCGCCACAATGTTTCCGGCAGAAGCTTCCTCCAGATCGATTCGCTTCAACCCTTCAAAGCCCATCAGCTTACTGATTTTGGACTTGACGATCGACCCATCTTCCTTCACCAGAGCCGCCTGCTGCCCCATGCGAAGTGTCCCGTTGTGGATTCTGCCAATCACAATTCGTCCCAGATAATCAGAGTAATCCAGGGTGGTGACTTGCAGTTGCAACGGCTTGGTGGCATCTCCAACCGGAGGCGGCACATGGTCGAGAATTTCTTCAAACAAGGGCTGCATGTCTACCGATTCTTCCTCCAGGTCTTTCTTGGCAAAGCCTGACAGACCAGAGGCAAACAGGTAGGGAAACTCGCACTGATCATCATCGGCTCCCAATTCCAGGAACAGATCCAGCACTTTGTCGATCGCCCCATAGGGGTCAGCCTGAGGACGATCGATTTTATTGACGACTACGATCGGACGCAACCCCTTTTCCAGGGCTTTTTTCAAAACAAATCGGGTCTGCGGCATCGGGCCTTCGTTAGCATCCACAATCAGGATGCAACCGTCTACCATCCCCAAAACGCGCTCCACTTCACCGCCAAAGTCAGCGTGGCCGGGCGTGTCTACGATATTAATCACCGTCTCTTTGTAGCGAACGGCGGTATTTTTGGACAAAATTGTAATGCCCCGCTCCCGCTCCAGCGCGTTGGAGTCCATCACACAGTCCGGAACGTCTTCACCTTCGCGAAATGTGCCAGACTGTTTCAAAAGGGCATCAACGAGAGTAGTTTTGCCGTGGTCAACGTGGGCAATGATGGCAACATTGCGAATGGCTGCGCTCATAAGAAAATTCCGGTAGGTGTAAATAAGACTGAGCTAGGGTGGACGGGAGAATCGGGATTTTAGATTTTGGGTTCTAAGGGGATTCAGGTGGGGAGAATGAGCGGTAATGGCTCAAATTCGTTGCCTGAATGCCGGAGGTTGGCAAAATCCCGATCGCTTCTTAAGCAAGTTTTCCTTGTCAAATGAGAAATCTTTATGTAAAGAAGCCGTAATGATCTTAGCTTAATGTGAAGGCGATCGGTTGAGATTCACAAAAAGGAGTACGGGATTAAAGTCGATCGGGGTCTTCGCCTAATTCTCGGAGTCCTGCTGCTAACCGTTCTGCCCGTTGGCGTTCCTGCTGGAAAAATCAGAGTCTCTACAAAATTGCGGCGATCTGCTTCCAGTAGACCCGCTTGAAGGGTTCGTGTTCACCCAGTTCGTAGCGATCGATTAAACCGTGGCTGCGAATCGAGATGAGATTATCTTGCTTAATCACGATCGTTTCATCATCGCGGATATTGCGAGCCAGCATCATTTCTGTTTCAGTGGGGTTATCTAAAACAACGATATCGCTGAGGTCGTAAAAACAGCCTGACTCTTCCAGAATGCTGTGGGGATATTCGGCAATTAATAAATCTAATTTAGGGTTTCGCAGCAGGCTTTGAATTTTGGTGTTGTAATCTCCCACCATGTATTTTTCAGAACGGTTGATGAATACTGCATCGCGGCAGGCGGCACCCACAACCCAGGTGGGATGCTTCATGGTGATCTGATCAATCAATTCCTGGAGTTCTTCTACTGTGATGTAGTTGAAGCTGATGATGGGAATGCGGGCATCGTCCTCGCTGGTGAAGAAGGTTTCCAAAATCCGATCGGTGACTTCGACGCGTTCGCCAACGGCAGGTCGCAGGTGCATATATACCCCCGGAGCCGAGTTAATTTCCACAATGCCAAAGTTGCCTTCCTTCCAGGAGCGCGAAATGTCGGCAGTTAAAATATCAATGCCAAGGCAAACGAGCTGAAAGTGCTGGGCAATGTCCTGCGCCAGGATGATGTTGTCAGGATGGACTCTGGAAGTGGCATCAATGCTGACTCCACCAGAGGAGAGATTAGCAACTTTTCGTAAATAAATTAGCTCATCCGGGTCGAGTACGCTGTCGAGGGTTAAGCCCTGCTCCTCCAGGTAGCGATCCATCGCTTCATCTTCAACAATTTTGCCGAGGGCGGAAGTGGGAGTGTCTCGGCGTTCCGGTTTGGCGTTTTCCTGTTGAATCAGTTCGTCAATAGTCGATTGCCCATCCCCAATCACCGAAGCGGGACGACGTTCGGTGGCTGCAACAAACTTGCCGTCTACACAGAGCAGGCGAAAATCGCTACCCGAAACATGCTTTTCCACGATGATTCGAACTCGCTGGTCTTCCACATGGGCTTCTACAGCGCGATCGAAGGCAAATGACAGGTCTTCATCGGTTTGCACTTCTGCCGTCACCCCGATGCCCTTATGCCCCACCACTGGCTTAACTGCCACCGGATAGCCAATTTTTTGGGCAGAGTTCAGAGCCTCATCCAGGGTAATCACAATATCGCCGATGGGCACCGGAAAGCCGAGGGTGTGCAGAAATGCTTTACAGTCATCCTTGCGAGTCGTGAAGTCTGAGTCCAGATGGCTATCGTGATTGAAGGTGGTCGCAACGCCGCGCACCTGTTTGCGGCCATAGCCATACTGCATCAGCCCTTCATCGGCAAGGTAAAACGCGGGAATTCCCTTTTTGTTGGCCGATTGCAGCAAAGCGTAAACCGTAGGGCCTCCGTAAACCGATCGCCGGAAGCGGGTTTGCAGCAGTTCAATTTGGTTTTGAATTTGGAAGGACTGTTCACGGCAAATGGACTCAAACCAATCCCACACGGCATAGGCAACGCCATGGCTAGTCGCTTCATGGATGGACTCGATCGCGATTTTGACCGTATGAATTGTTTCGGCATGGGTCGTTTCTGCGGTAACACTCCACCGATCCATGTGCAATTCCATATCCAGCTTGCCCACTTCAATGGCAGTTCGGGCAAACAGGTGAGCGTAGGAGTCGTAAGTGGTGTCCTGCTGAATGTGGGGATAGCGTTCGGCAATGATTTCAATAAAGTCTTTCAGCGGGGGTGGATCGTCATAATCGGTGAGAGCAAAGTTGAAAACGAGGGCACCCCGTTCCAGGTAAGGATTGGGGCCAGCGTAGTGTTTGAAATCAAACAGATCAAACCGATCGGTTGCCCTTGCGTTGACAGGTGTTGCGTCAATTGACTCGTTTAAAACCATAACCCAAGCTCAATGATGTACGTTCGCCCTCCCTTAAGCATCGCTATAAACGGCACAACCCGAAGTAGTGTTCATTACAGCGATCAAACTTCCAGCCCAAATTTTCATCCAAGAGTTAGGGTGAGCATTGCCCACCTTACGCCGAATCAGACTGAAACATTCCAAATATCCCGGCAGTAGTCGCGCATGACGCGATCGGACGAAAAATAGCCAATTCTTGCCGCATTAAGAATGGACATCTGCATCCACCAATCGGTATCGCGGTAAGCTTCCCCGACTCGATCTTGACAGTCTACGTAAAATGGATAATCTGCCAAAAGTAAGTACTCATCTCCGCGCCCAAAGGTTTCATCAATGAAGGGTTTGAACACACTGGGATCACCATCGGCAAAATGTCCGGAGGCAATCCGATCGATCGCCCCTCGCAATTCCCGGTTGTTGTGATAGAAATTCCAGGGATTGAACCCGCTCTCCTTCAAAACGTTGACCTCTTCAACGGACAGTCCAAAGAGAAAGAAATTTGCTTCTCCAACCTGATTACGAATTTCAATATTCACCGGACTCAGTCCGCCGATCGTCAGAGCACCCGACAGAGCAAATTTCATGCTCTCAATCCCGGAAGAGTCATCGCTGGCAAGGGACAATTGCTCAATCAGGTCAGCTACCGCATAAAGTGAAGAAGTTAGTCCATCCACTTGTTCTAAGAACACCACCTTTAGCCGATCGCGCACATCCGGATCATGATTCACCACACGGGCAACGGCACGGGTTAGCTTAACAATCAGTTGAGTGACATAACAGGCAGAAGGAATCGACTCGGTAAAGATGACCGTACGCGGTTGCAGATCCAAATCTGGATTGGCTTTGATTCGGTTGTACAACGTGATGATGTACAGCAAACTGAGATGTTGACGATAGCGTTCGCCAACGGGATGAGTATGGACATCAAACAATGAATCTGGATGAACCTGAATATTTTTTTGCTCCAGAATCTTGTTTGCAAATGACTGCTTCAATGAACGCTTCAAAGATTGCCATTCGTCACAGAAAGGGGGTTCCTGTGCCAATGTTTCAAGAGACTTTAATTCATCTAAGTTGTGCAACCATCGATCGCCAATTTTACGAGTAATTAACTGCGCTAATTCTGGGTTATGAATCGCCATAAACCGATCGGGAATAACGCGGCTAGAGCGGCTTTTAAACCGTTCTGGGAAAAAGGAAAAGAAATCTCGCAGGCTTTCTTGTTTTAATAGCTTGGTGTGCAGTCCAGTAATGCTGCTAATTACCCGGCTACCCACATAAGCTAGATGAGCCAAACGAATGTATCGCTCTCCTGATTCATCAACCAACGACATGCGCTGCACTCGCAGATCATCTTCCGGTTGCTGTGTCCGCACTTCTGCCAGAAACCGCTGATTGATTTCGTAAATAATTTCCAAATGGCGGGGTAAAAAGGTTTCAAAAAACTTGATCGGACAGCGTTCCAGTTTATCTGAAAGGGTTTGGTGCGTATAGGTGAAGCTGTTTTGGGTGATGTGCCAGGCGGTGTCCCAATCCAGCCGATGCTGATCCATCAGCAGGCGCATCAGTTCAGGAATGGCGATCGCATGATGCACTTCATTCAACTGCATGGCAAAGCGATCGGCTAAGGTATGAATGGCCTCCCCTTGCTGTTGACAATGAATCCGAATGGCATCCTGGAGGGCGCAAGAAATAAAGAAAAACTGCTGCTGTAAGTAGAGGCATTGATGATTGAGCACCTGCTGATCCTGCCCGGAATCATCAAACAGAGTTTCCTGGGAAAGCACCGTCACCAACTGTTCCAGGGCCGCCGAGGGATGGAGCGTTTGGCTATCTTCCCGGAAACAGGTTTTCACCTCTGAAGTAGACGGGTCAATGCGGCTCGCCGACCACAGCCGCAGCGTATTCACCCGATTGGAACGATAGCCTGAAATGGGTACATCGTAGGGAATGCCCCGAACGATCGTAGCGGGCAACCAGCGCACACGGAAGCAGCCTTGCTCATCTAAATAAGACTCCGTGGAGCCGCCAAACTGCACGGAAACGCTCCACTCTGGATGGGAAATTTCCCAGGGGCTGCCATCATGCCGTAGCCATTGGTCAATGATTTCCACCGATTGCCCCGGACAATGTTCGCGGTGCAGGTCAAACTCATAGCGAATCCCATAGGCGATCGAAGGGACTTCCAGGGTGGCAAGGGAATCTAAATGGCAGGTAGCTAGCTGCCCCAATTCGCGGCTTCCTGGGGTCAGATCATCCTGCTGCAACAGCAAAGGTAGATTAAAGCCCAACTCTTCAGCGACCTGCTGAATAGGTTCTAAGATGCCCAGATTGGTCAAGCTCGTTGCCAGGTGTGGAGCGGTTAAAAACTTGGAGGAAAAATAAGCAACCTGCTTAACGGGCTGAACCGGAGCATAGGACATCGCAGGGGTCGAAGTTGCCCAACGCTGAAGCAACCGATCGCGCACGGTATGCACCAGGGCGATATAGTAATCATGCAACGCCGCATTGTTGGGAAACTTGCCTCGCAGATAAAACAGATGGCTCACCAACGATTGTTTCAACGCATCTGAACCTAAACCTGTGCGATCGTCTTTTACTCGAAATCCAAGCCCTTGAGTTTGCATAGGTCTCGTTTTAAGGAAAGTTTGTCAAGATGGGGTGAGAATGGTGGGTTGTTTCCAATGTCCCCGATTTACAGCGTCAGCTAAATAAGGTGTCTCATTTCTTGATATGAGTTGATATAAATCTATACCGCTTCATGGTTGGAGGCATCCTCCAATCAGTTTTACATGATCGCTATCGTTAAATAATGAAGAGAAGATTACAACCTCCCTTGGACAGAGGCAGATCTGTTTGTAGGGGATGGCAAATTGCTGAGGTAAACCATTGAGACGCAAATGAGACGCAGAAAACCCTTACCGATCGTTGAACAAGTGGCTGTAAGCAGCATTGGGGCAAAAGGCAAGCCGATCGCCCTTGTTGATGGCACAGTCGCCTACCTGGATCAGGGTGTTCCAGGTGATATTGTAGATCTCCAGCTAAAACGACGTAAAAAAGGATACTTTGAAGCCAGGGTTCTCCGGTTTCACCAGCATTCCCCCCTGCGAGTTGAGCCGTTCTGCCAGCACTTTGGGGATTGTGGCGGCTGCAAGTGGCAAAATCTCCCCTATGGCGAACAGTTGAAATATAAGCAAAAAGCGGTTTGGGCTGCCCTGGAGGAGCTTCACCTGGTTGAACCCTTTGAATTTCGCGACATTTTGCCATCCCCTGCCACCCAGTATTACCGCAACAAGTTAGAGTACACCTTTTCCAACCGTCGCTGGCTCAGCCAAGCCGAAGTGGATTCGCAAAAACCGATCGCCGATCGCAATGCCGCTGGGTTTCATGTCCGAGGTATGTTCGATCGCGTGTTAGACATTGAAACCTGCTACCTTCAACCAGAACCTTCCAACGCCATTCGGCAAGCTTTACGGGCCTTTGCCGTCGCCCATGGATTGGAATTTTATGATCCCAGAGCGCACACCGGCTTTTTGCGAACTCTGATGATCCGCACGACATCCACTGGAGAGGTCATGACGGTAGTCGTGTTTGCCAAAGCCGATCGCCCTACCATTGAGCAAGTCATGCAGCACCTTGCCGCCGAATTTCCGCAAATTACGTCGTTGCTGTATACGATTAACACAAAGCTCAATGACACGCTGTTTGATTTAGATATTCTCATTTGGCGTGGTTCAGACTTCATCACCGAACAGCTTGGAGACTTAAAATTTCGGATTGGCGCAAAATCTTTCTTCCAAACCAATACCGAACAAGCGTTTCACTTATACCAGCAGGCGGCAAAACTGGCTGGCTTAACAGGACAGGAAACGGTTTACGACCTGTACACCGGAACCGGAACGATCGCCAATTTCATTGCAAGGCAGGCAAAGCAGGTGATTGGCATTGAGTATGTGGCAGAGGCGATCGAAGATGCAAAAGTTAATTCCAGCCTTAACAATATCCACAACACGCGATTTTTCGCGGGGGATATTAAAACCGTTTTGACACCGGAGTTTGTTTCCCAGGAAGGAAAACCGGATGTGCTAATTACTGACCCACCTCGCGCCGGAATGCATCCCGATGTGGTTGAGCAAATTCTCCACATTCAGCCCGATCGGATTGTGTACGTCAGTTGTAATCCCAACACTCAAGCCAATGACTTGAAGTTGCTGAATGAACAATACAAACTCCAAATTGTGCAACCCGTTGATATGTTTCCCCAGACCTATCACGTTGAAAACGTGGCACTGCTAGAGCGACGCTAAAGCTAGAGAGACGCTGAAACTAGAGCGACGTAAGACTCAGCCCAAAGGAATGACATCACCCTGATCACAGTCGTTCCGCATAGAATTTATAAACGGAAATTCTAAAGCTTTGTTGCCCATGCCTTTTCCTCCGTCCTTGGTTCATCCTCCCACAGGGATCTTGCAAGTTCCCGCTTTGCCAGAGGAGCAAATCTTTGAACCGATCGATCGCTCTTCCCCTTCCAATTCTTACCCAGTTCACCTATCGCTGGTGATTCCCACCTACAACGAAGGGCAAGCCATTCAAAGCATGATTTCCCAGTTAACTCGCTTACTGGATCATGCCATTCCAGGACAGTATGAGCTAATTGTGGTGGATGACAACAGTCCAGACCATACCTGGGAACTGGCACAGCAAATGATGTCAGACTATCCCCAACTTCGGGTGATGCGCCGACAAGAGGAGCGAGGCTTGTCCACGGCCGTTGTCCGAGGATGGCAGGTCGCACGAGGTGAAGTGTTGGGCGTAATTGATGGAGATCTTCAGCATCCACCGGAAGTGTTGTTAAAGCTGTTAGAAGCAATTCAAGGGGCAGATTTAGCGGTTGCCAGTCGGCATGTTGAAGGGGGAGGAGTCAGTGATTGGGGTCTGGTTCGGCGGTTGCTATCGCGGGGGGCACAGGTATTGGGGTTGCTGATTTTGCCCCAAGTGGTCGGCCGGGTGACTGACCCAATGAGCGGCTATTTTATGGTGCGACGGAGTGCCATTGCCAATCAACCGCTTAGCCCGTTGGGGTACAAAATCCTGCTGGAGGTGCTGGGGCGGGGAGAAATCCGGCAACTTGCGGAAGTTGGCTATGTATTTCAGGAGCGACAAAGCGGAGAGAGCAAAGTGACCTGGAAGCAGTACGTCGATTATTTGCGGCACTTGTTTCGCCTACGGTTGGCCCGTTTCAAGGGGAAGGGAAAGCCGATCGTGCCGTTGACGCGCTTCATTCGGTTTGGGCTGGTGGGCTTAAGCGGTGTTTTTGTGGATATGGTGTTCCTTTATTTGCTGAGTGATCCTGCAACTTTGGGGTGGGGGCTAACCCGCAGCAAAATCGTGGCTTCTGAATTGGCGATCGTGAATAACTTTCTTTGGAACGATCGCTGGACGTTTGGCGATATTTCTACCCAACAAAAAGGCTGGAATAAGCGGCTCAAGCGATTTCTGAAGTTCAATTTAATTTGTCTGGCAGGGCTGGTGCTTAACGTTTTGCTGCTGAACCTGCTGTTTAACGTGTTTGGCATTAACCGCTATGTTGCCAATTTACTCGCCATCGCCGCAGTCACCCTGTGGAATTTTTGGCTGAACTTGAAGCTGAGTTGGCGGGTGACAGATGTGGGGGAGGGAGTAGGGAGTAGGGAGTAGGGAGTAGGGA
>PVWD01000500.1 GCA_003003615.1 filamentous cyanobacterium CCP2
ATGTATACCCGCTTCTTTCGCTGGGCAACGGATCGATTGGGCAAAAACGGCATCATCGCCTTCATTACCAATCGCTCTTTCATCGACTCGAAAACCTTTGACGGGTTTCGCAAGTGCATCGAGCGAGACTTTGACCACATCTACATCGTCGATACTCAGTCGGATGTGAGAAACAATCCCAAAATCTCTGGCACCAAGAACAACGTGTTTGGCATTCAAACCGGAATTGCTGTCATGTTTTTAGTGAAAGCCCAAAGCGGAAAAGGGTGAACTGAATGAAACCCCTTTCGGATATCCAGCAACAGTTAAAGAGTGGAAATTTTGAATTTACACGCCATGCCTTCAAGAGAGCAATCGAACGTAACATTAGCGAACAGGAAATTCGAGCAGTAGGAAATAACTTAGAGATTATTGAGGATTATCCAGATGATAAATATTCCCCCAGTGCTCTTTTATTAGGCTTTACCCAGAGCGATCGCCCTCTACATATTCAAGTTTCACGAGTGGAATCAGACACAACGAAGATAATCACACTGTATGAACCAGATAGAGAGGAATGGATCAATTACAGAATTAGGAGAGATTAATGTTTAAGTGTCATGTCTGTGGTTCAGGAGAATCTCATCAAGCGCTAGTCAATGAAATCTTTCAGATTAATGAAAGTTTTTATCTGGTTGAGCAGATTCCGGCAACGGTGTGCGATCGCTGTGGTGAAGAAACCTTCAGCCGAGAAACGACTGAACGTATTCGGGTGATGCTGCACAGCGAAGCAGAACCAGTCAAATCAATTTCAGTAGATGTGTTTGCGTATCAACCAGAGTCGAAGGCATCTTGAGTATGAAGGCAAAAATCTACTACTTTACGCTGCAAGATGAGCAGACGAAGGAAGAAAAGCTGGCGTGGTTTGAGCAAACTCGCCTGGAGCAAGTGCCGTTTGAGCATGTGACGCCGGACAAGAAGCACAACTGGGTGAATTTGACCGACAACGATTTTGATGATTTCTTGCCGCTGATTGATAAGCAGGTGAAAGCAGGCAAGTCCCAGGGAGCCGTTTTTCAACTTTTTTCGCGCGGGGTTGCAACTCAGCGAGATGAATGGGTTTATGACTTCTCAAAAGAAGCGCTCATTGAGCGCATGAAGTATTTCGTTGAAGTGTATCAAGAGCGTTTGGCAGGTGGTAAGCGACGAAAATTAGATATCAAATGGGATCGCGAACTTGAGAAGTATTTCAAACGACAAATCCATAAAAGTTATGAGCCTCGCAAAATAGTGCTTGCTTCGTATAGGCCATTCTGTAGAAGATTCTTTTATTTTGATAAGCATTTCAACGGGATGACTTATCAGATGCCTGACATTTTTCCGGATGTTGAAGTAAATAATCTGGCTATTTTTTGCACTGATTTTGGTACACAATCACCTTTCATGTTGACAGTAACTGATTGTGTTCCTGATGTGCATTTAGTTGGAACGACTGCTCAATGCCTCCCCCTCTACCGCTACGACGAAAACGGCACCCGCATCGACGACATCACCGATTGGGCGTTAGAGCAGTTTCGGCAGCATTACAGCGCGGGTTCAGGCAAGGGGCTTAAGCCCCTTGTCCCAGAGGAGCCCCTTGTTCCCCAAACGGGTGTCGAAGAAAGTAGTGCAGAACAAAGCGATCGCTCAGACGAACTGGGCAAGGGGCTTAAGCCCCTTGTCTCAGAGGAGCCCCTTGTTCCCCAGACGTGGTGGTTTGTGACCTTTGTCACTCATAACGCTCGCGTATCCGAACGCATGGTCACTTACGGCGTCAAAAAAGGTGAACCGCTTATCTTTTCAGCCGCCGACCGAATCTTTATTGCCGAGCAGATTGCTGAAGTTGCCAAGCGTTATGAGATTGCGATCGCTGCCTTTAACGTTCTGCCCGATCACGTCCACATGGTGGTTGCCGCATCAACTGAATCAGAACTGAGTGAAAAGATCCGCAAAATCAAAGGTTTTAGTTCTCACCAATATCAGCGATCGCGAGACTGGGATACAGGTCAGCATGTTTGGGCGCAAAAATTTAACCGACAGGAGATCGAAGATGAAACTGCCCTCACTGAGATTTTGGAATATGTGCTAAATAACCACACTAAACACGCAGAACGCTGGGGCGATGAACTCATCACGACATGGAATGAGGGCGTTACTCCTGGGAACAAGGGGCTTAAGCCCCTTGTCTCAGAGGAACCCTTTGTCTCAAGTCGGCCTCTTGCCGAAATTGTGCGAGAAGCCTGCGTTCCGCTTGAAGAGCTTTTCAGCTCTGAAGGGGAAAAAAGGGGCTTAAGCCCCTTGTCTGACCAAGTAGACCAAACAGAAATCACCAAACTCGACATCTTCCACTACACCTACGCCGTCCTCCACCATCCCGCCTACCGCACCAAATACGAACTCAA
>PVWD01000501.1 GCA_003003615.1 filamentous cyanobacterium CCP2
ATCATTCTTAACCAAATCCTCAGACAGGATATAGTTTTATTGGTTCTTTCAGAATTTTGGTATCGAGTCATCCGTGCCGCAGTCCTCTTGCCTGTCAGTGGGATGATTGCCGATCGCAATTGCTGAATTTAGTTCTTAATTTCCACAAACGGATTGCAAACCTGATATTTCAAGGATTTAGTCAGTTTATGGAAGTTAAAATTTAGTCTGGTCATGAGGCACACGCTCTGACTGAGCGGACAAGATGCTCACCCCACAAGACAATTACCCAATTACCTTAACTTCCATCAACTGACTTTCGCTCTCAGCCCAAACTTTGTTCGGGGCATAGAAAATTTCATCTATTCTGACTAATCTGCCCACTTTTCATTCCCCAATCCCCACTTTTCCATGCACTCCTATTCCCTGATTGCACCCGCCAAAATTAACCTTTATTTGGAAATTATTGGCGATCGACCGGATGGCTACCATGAACTGGCGATGCTTTTACAAAGTATTGGATTAACCGATCGGGTTGATTTGCGGGCAAATGGAACGGATCAGATCCGAGTGCGATGTGATGATCCGGAGGTGCCAAATGATGAAAGTAATTTGGCGTATAAAGCGGCGGCATTAATGGTGGGGGAGTTTCCAGAGTCGTTTAACCGCTACGGTGGCGTGGATATCTCTATTGAAAAACACATTCCAATGGGGGCCGGTTTGGCGGGCGGTTCAGCAGATGCAGCAGCCGTGCTGGTGGGAATAGATTTGCTTTGGAATTTAGGGCTAACTCAGTCTGAAATTCAAGATCTTGCTGCGACGATCGGCTCGGATATTCCGTTTTGCGTCATGGGAGGAACGGCGATCGCCACTCGTCGGGGTGAATTTTTGGCTCCCCTACCCAGTCTGGATAATTTATATGTCGTGTTGGCAAAATATCGCAGCATTGGCGTATCAACGGCATGGGCATACAAAACCTATCGGCAGCAGTTTCACACGGCTTATGCCAAAGACGCCGATGATTTAACCGATCGCAGGCAGCGTGTCCATTCAGGGCCAATGGTAGAGGCGATTAGCAAGCGGAACGGCAAGCGAATCGGTGAATTATTGCATAATGACCTGGAAAAGGTGGTGTTGCCCGCCTATCCTCAGGTTGATTCTCTAAAGCGAGAAATGTTTCAGTTGGATACACTGGGAGTAATGATGTCTGGCTCTGGTTCCACTGTGTTTGCCCTGGTAGAGTCCAAAGGGCAGGCTGAAATCATTCAACAGCAACTCCGCCATCGTATCCCAGATGAAGACTTAGGGATTTGGGTGGCTCCACTCATTGCTAATGGCATTCGGCTTGTCCACTCAGCCGACTTATAGCAATCGGCACACCAATGACGGCTTGCTTGTAATTCTTTACAGATTTAATTCGTCAACAGCCGATTTGATTTGCAAATATTAATTTCTGATTTCATTTGAGGAACTATAACTACATACACAGGTGATGGCTATGTCCCACTCCCCACCAACCCCAGATTCGTCAAAGGGTTCATCTGAAGGTTCATCTTTAGAGCAGCCCACTCAGGCAGCATCCACCGAAGCGATCGAGTCTGCATCTGCCAAAGAGAACAAGACAACAAACCCGCCCACTCCCCTACGGTGCTTTACCGGAGCCATGATTGCCGGGGGAATGGCGTTTGTGATGTACTCTCTCACCACCTCGATCGTCCAAACCTTTGCCAGCAAGCCTTTGCCCAGTGGCAATTATTTAGCGACCAATATTGCTGTGGCAGTCCGAACGCTTGTCATGGGCATGAGTGCTTTAGGAACAGGGATTTTTGGCATTGCAGCTCTGGGTTTAGCGGCTTTAGGGGTTCAATTATTGGTGCAGCAGTTTAGACAGCCTTCCACCTGAGTTCTGTCGTTTGCGCTCCAACGTATGCTTAAGGCTGTTTGTACCCTCACTGCGTTATTAATTCCTGCTGTTTTTCCTACCCTCACCCTCGCCCAAACTGCCTCAAGCTCTGGCATTGCAGGCATTTGTGGATTAGATCAACGATCGGGCTACTTAATTGTTGACGAAACGGGTAATCTTGTGGATTTGGTTAGCTACTGTCAGCAGCAAGCCGATCGAGTCGAGCAAGTGACTCGATCCAGTTCCGCCGATCCCCGATCGACTTCCTTTTGGCAAGCTTTTGAAACCAGTGCCAGCCCCGAAGCGATCGTCACTGCTAATGCTCTAGGAACCGATGAAGTCATCGCCTATGGTTCCGCCATTTGTCCTTTCTTAGAGCAAGGCGGCTCCCTGGGGGAACTCCGCCAAATTCAAGGGGACGGTAATTTACCAACCAGCTTTGAAGTAGCGGTGACAATTGCCGCGATCGACACTTACTGTCCAGCCTTTCGATCGGAGATTGGCAGAATGGCAACGGATGAGTAAGGGGTGGGAA
>PVWD01000187.1 GCA_003003615.1 filamentous cyanobacterium CCP2
CTTCATAGGCTTGGCGCAGGGTTGTATTGTTCAATGCCGTGTTGTAGACCGAATTGGCAATTTCCGGGCCATACTGGTTCAGGAGGGCGACAAAGAAACTCGGCTCATCTCCCAGAAAAGAGTCAACTGAAGTACCGATTCCAGTGAGACGGGTGAGTTCAAAGGGGTTCCGGGGAAGACGCTCATACCCAAACTCGTAGCTATAAAACCCTTGGGTTGGTCTTGATACAGGGGTTGGTGGTGCAATAGGAGTTGGTCTTAACGCAGGGGTTGGGGTTACGCCTGGACGAGGGGTTAGGTTGGGTTGGATGGGCAAGCTTGGAGTTGGGTTAGCTGTTGCTAGCTGAAGCCGGTAACGAGTTCGTCCACCACCGCGCGAAGCAACTCGCACAAAATAGGTGCCAGGAGCCAGCAGGGCTTGAATCGTTTCGTTCCGTTTCCCCGGACGTTTGGATTGTCCTAAAAGCTTCCTTCCTCGAAATAGGGCAAGGTCAGCATTGTTTCTCAGCCCTGTCAGCGTCGCATTGAAGCGGCTTTGGCTGGATACTCTGAATTTGAGGAAATCAATTTTATTGTTTTGATTTAAGGTTCCCTGAAACTGGCTATTCGCGTTTACCAACCTGGCTTGTCTACGGTTATTTCCTGGATTTTTTGACATTTGAATTGTTTTGGAAGGTTTAGATGCTTGCCAACAAGCTTGTAATTTTGCAGTAAATCTACTGCCATGCAATCAGAGTATTCAATCTCAGCATAGAGCTTTCCATGAATCGAATAGACGGCTCTGTATGAAGAAACAGACTGATTGGGTAGTGCTTTCAGAAGAAGGAGTAACTGCTCTGGAAGGAGCCAACCAAAAGAAATGTGCAACAAGCTACCGTCACCATGTAAATGTATTTATAGAGTAGATGTGGCAAACATTAGAATCGCTGCCACAGAGTTTTGCTGCCTGAGAGGAGAATGAATGCTGGAATCGTATCGTAAACACGTTGCAGAACGGGCGGCTCTTGGAATTCCGCCTTTGCCATTGTCGGCTGAACAAGCTTCTGAGTTATGCGAACTGCTGAAAAATCCGCCTGCGGGCGAAGAAGAAGCCCTGTTGGAAATGCTGGTCGATCGCATTCCTCCGGGTGTCGATCCGGCAGCCTATGTCAAGGCAGGCTTTTTAACGGCGATCGCCAAAAAGGAACTCACCAGTCCTCTGATTTCCCCGCAGTATGCCGTTGAGCTACTGGGAACCATGATGGGGGGATACAATGTGCAATCGCTGGTGGATTTGCTGCAATCGGACGAGGCAGACTTGGCAAGCACGGCGGCAACTGCCCTCAGCAAAACGCTGTTAGTTTACGATGCGTTTCATGATGTGCTGGAACTGGCACAGGCTGGGAACTCCTATGCTAAACAGGTGATCGATGCCTGGGTAAACGCCGAATGGTTTACCAGTCGTCCGAAACTGCCGGAAGCCATCACCGTTACGGTCTTCAAGGTTCCCGGTGAAACCAACACTGATGACCTGTCGCCTGCCCCTCACGCTACCACTCGTCCTGATATCCCGCTCCATGCCCTGGTCATGCTGGAAAGCCGGATGCCAGAAGGGTTAAAGACGATCGCTGAGTTGAAACAAAAGGGCTATCCCGTTGCCTATGTTGGGGATGTGGTGGGAACCGGATCGTCCCGTAAATCGGCAACCAATTCAGTGTTGTGGCATGTGGGAGACGATATTCCGTTTGTGCCCAATAAGCGCACCGGAGGCTATGTCCTGGGTGGTAAGATTGCCCCGATTTTCTTTAACACAGTTGAAGATTCCGGGGGACTGCCGATCGAATGTGATGTCGAAAAAATGGTAACGGGGGATGTAATTACGATCCATCCCTACAAAGGCGAAATTACCAACGAAGCTGGAGAAGTGATTTCCACCTTCACCCTCAAGCCGGATACGATTCTGGATGAAGTGCGGGCAGGCGGACGAATTCCCCTCCTGATTGGGCGTACCCTCACTGATAAGACCCGTGCCGCGTTAGGACTGGAACCCAGCCCCGTTTTCACCCGTCCCAAACTGCCTGCGGATTCGGGTAAAGGCTTCACTCTGGCCCAAAAGATGGTGGGTAAAGCCTGCGGACTGCCAGGGGTGCGTCCGGGAACCTACTGTGAACCGATGATGACCACGGTGGGATCGCAGGATACAACGGGCCCCATGACCCGCGATGAATTGACGGAATTAGCCTGCCTGGGCTTTGGGGCAGATTTGGTGATGCAAAGTTTCTGCCACACCGCCGCCTATCCCAAACCCGTAGATATCAAAACCCATCGAGATTTACCAGACTTCATTAACTCACGGGGTGGGGTGTCCCTCCGTCCGGGGGATGGCATTATCCACTCCTGGCTGAACCGAATGCTGTTGCCAGATACGGTAGGGACTGGGGGTGATTCCCATACGCGGTTCCCGTTGGGCATTTCCTTCCCGGCAGGTTCAGGCTTGGTTGCCTTTGCGGCAGCATTGGGGGTGATGCCGTTGGATATGCCAGAATCGGTGCTGGTGCGCTTTAAGGGCAGTTTGCAACCGGGAGTCACCTTGCGGGATGTGGTGAATGCCATTCCCTATGTCGCCATTCAGCAGGGTAAATTAACCGTTGCGAAGCAGAACAAGCAGAATCTCTTCTCTGGGCGAATTATGGAAATGGAGGGACTGCCCGATCTGAAGCTGGAACAAGCCTTTGAACTCACCGATGCCACGGCAGAACGTTCCTGTGCCGGATGTACCATCAAGCTGAATCCAGACACGATCGCCGAATATTTGCGATCGAACGTTGCCCTGTTGAAGAACATGGTGGCGCGGGGCTATGGTGATGCTCGCACGATTCTGCGGCGGGTGGACAAGATGGAGCAGTGGTTGGCGAATCCAGAAGTCATGTCTGCCGATGAGAATGCTGAATATGCCGATGTGATAGAGGTGGATCTGGATCAGATTAAAGAACCTTTAGTGGCAGCCCCCAATGATCCAGACAACATCAAGCTGATGTCGGAATGTGCGGGTGATCCGATCCATGAGGTCTTTATCGGTTCCTGCATGACCAACATTGGGCACTATCGCGCCGCAGCCAAGGTGCTGGAAGGAGCCGGAGCCGCCAAAGCCAAACTCTGGATCTGTCCGCCGACCCGCATGGATGAAAAGCAGCTACGAGAAGAGGGCTACTACGGCATCTTTGCAGCAGCCGGAGCCAGAACCGAAATGCCGGGATGTTCCCTCTGCATGGGTAATCAAGCGCGAGTAGCGGATGGAGTCACGGTCTTTTCCACTTCCACCCGCAATTTCAACAACCGCATGGGGAAAGATGCCCAGGTGTATCTCGGTTCGGCGGAACTGGCGGCGGTTTGTGCCCTGTTGGGACGGATTCCCACGATCGAAGAATACCTGGAAATTATTACTGAGAAGCTCGATCCCTTTGCGGCGGATCTGTACCGCTACCTCAACTTTGACCAGATTCCAGGATTTGAAAATGAGGGACGGGTGATTCCCCTGGAGGAAATGCCGAAGATTGAGGAAATTCTGGGAATGCCGATCGCAGGCGTTCGTTAGAGGTTGATTTTGATGCGGCAATTCCGATATTCCGTTAAACAAGGCTAACACCATCCACCAACCCCGTAGAGACGTGACATGTCGCGTCTCTACCATTTTTGCCCCCCAACCGATCGCCCCATTTACCGTTTGCATCGAATGGGAACCATAAAATCATGGGGTTTCTAAATATTGCAAACACGATGACATTATTTCGAGGGAAATATCGAGTTGAATCGGCTTGATTAGAGAATTGGGATTATGGAGCAAACGGACACTATTTTGTAACATTCGCATCCTACGGGATGAAACTGCCCTAAAGCAAGTTCGGATGTACATTCTCAACAACCCAGCCAAATGGACTCAAACGAACCGTGCTACATCGCCTTAACTCGATCGTTTTTCGCGAATTCCAAACAGTAAACGTGAAGAAATATATCTGCCTAATCAGGATTGCGTAAGCTAGAAAGTAGAGCTTGCTACAAAATTGGGTGAGACAGCCCAGAGCAGCTTGTTCACACCCTAATCGGGCTGCGTTGCCTGAAATCGAGCTTGCTATGATGTATCGCCACACCCCTCAAGGACTTGTTTGCATCACCCAGCCCGCCCATGCCTGGGTGTCCGGTCAGCTTGCCCGCTCGTGGGGAAATGATCGCTTCGGAACATTCGCGCCTTGGGAGGCAGTGTGTTTGGGGGCAGAACAGCATGACATTGGCTGGTTAAAGTGGGAAGCAATGCCAACCTTTAATCCTGAAACGGGGCATCCCCACAGCTTTACAGAAATGGCGACTGAATCCCATATTGCTTTGTGGTCAACGGCGAGCCATTTGGCCATGCCCTACGGCAGATATGCAGCACTGCTGGTTTCCTTACATGGAACGGGACTCTATGAGCGACACACTAGCTGGCAACAATCACCCAAACTTCGCCCGATCGTACAACAATTTCTTAACCAAGAGCGAGAGTTTCAGAATCAACTGATTGAGACATTAAAAAAAGATGACTATTACCAAAACCATGTGAATTCTGAAACAATTTCTCAGAATCAAAAATTAGTATCAATTTGGGACTGGCTTTCGCTTTTACTCTGTATGGGAATCGATCGACCTAAATGTATTGATCAGGTTCCCACTCAAACGCATGAAACGAGTTTAACTTTAACGCCATTAAACTCAGATTCCACCGAAATTGCGATCGATCCCTGGTGCTTTCAAACCGATTGCATCGAATTGGCGATCGAAGGACGAATTTTGTCAGAAAAAACTAGGGATGAACAAGCCATGCGCCAGCAGTTGAAAACAGCCCCCTGGATTACATTCAATATCAAACTTTCTCCAAAATCAGAAAGCTAAACATTCATTCCCTATCCTCCTAAAGGATGAGTTGGTCTACCACCATTAGATAGACGCAGGAATTGCTGTGACATGTCATCGTTTTGACGAGGGTATTTGATTTAATCGATCGCCATGTACATGTGCCCTACTCATGATGGTCAGCGGCATGATAGTGAGAGGCAATATTCATGCGAGAACTTTGGTATAAGAATGCGGTATTTTATTCCCTTGATGTGGAAACATTTATGGACTCCAATGGTGACGGCATTGGAGACTTTCAAGGGTTAACCCAATGCTTGGACTATCTAGCTGCTCTAGGAGTAAACTGCCTCTGGCTATTACCTTTTTACCCATCACCAAACCGGGATGATGGTTACGATGTGATGGATTACTACAATGTTGATCCGCGCTTGGGTACGTTAGGAGACTTCGTAGAATTCATGCACGCTGCCCATGAACGGGGCATTCGCGTATTAATTGACTTAGTGGTGAACCATACATCCGAACAGCATCCTTGGTTTCAGGAAGCACGATCGAATAAGGATTCTAAGTATAGAGACTATTACATTTGGGCAGATGAAGCTCCCCCGGATGAGGAAGTGAAAACTATCTTTCCGGATGTGGAAAGCAACATGTGGCACTATGACGAGAAAGCGGGAGCCTATTATCTGCATCGGTTTTATCGAGAACAGCCTGATTTGAACTCGGCAAATCCCGACGTGCAAGAAGAGATCCTCAGAATTATGGGATTCTGGCTGGAATTGGGCGTATCAGGATTCCGCATTGATGCTGCTCCCTATTTGCTGGAACCGATCGGCGTGGACGTAGATTTAGAAGAGTTAAAACACTTCATGACCGAGATGCGAGAGTTCATGTCATCTCGCCGTACAGATGCGGTATTGCTGGCTGAAGCAAATGTATCTGCAGATGAATTGCCACCCTACTTTGGGAATGGCGATCGGATGCATTTATTATTCAACTTTTTGCTAAATCAGTACAAGTTTCTGGCATTCGCTCGACAGGATCAAGAACCTTTACTGAAAGTGTTGAAACTTCTGCCGGATATTCCCCACAACTGCCAATGGCTGAACTTTGTACGCCATCACGATGAACTGACATTAGATTGTATCGAGGATGAAGAACGGGAAGAAATTTTTCAGGCATTTGCCCCTGAAGAAAATATGCAAATTTATGAGCGTGGGATTCGTCGTCGTTTGCCACCCATGCTAGGGGACGATCGTCGTCAATTGGAAATGATTTACAGTCTCTCGTTTAGCCTGCCCGGTGCCCCCCTACTGCGATATGGCGAAGAGATTGGCATGGGCGATGACTTGTCCTTAGAAGGACGAGACAGTGTACGGACTCCGATGCAGTGGTCGGACTCTCCGAACGGCGGCTTTTCCTCCGCTCCCAAGGAAAAGCTACCCCATCCCGTAATCGACAATGACGAATACGGTTATCACAAGGTAAATGTCACTGTTCAGCAGCGTGATCCAAACTCCCTTCTGAACTGGATGGAACGGTTAGTTCGGACTCGTCGCCAGTGTCCAGAATTAGGAGCAGGAGAATGCCAGGTTTTACAAACCGACAAATCCGGTGTTTTTGCCCATCGTTTCAACAGGGGCGATCGGGCCGTTTTGTTAGTTCATAACCTAACGAACAAACCCTGTACAGTCACGCTGAAATCAGCAGCAAAGGAATACTTAACGGATATATTCAGCGATCGATCCTATGAACCAATTGATGGACATACAAGAACAATTCCCCTAGAGTCCTTCGGCTACCGTTGGTTCCGCGTTAATCAGTAGTTGATTAGGCAAGCAAAATGCCCACCCCGAAAGAGTTACTGATGATTGGGCAAACAAGACACCCACCTTATCCCTTTACCTTCCTTCCCTACTCCCTACTCTCCCCTCTTGACCTATGGTAAAGATCGGCTATCACTCATCCCACGAGCAATTTAAGCCCAGCGAGTTGCTGAGATACGTCCAACTGGCAGAGCAAGCAGGATTTACCCATGCACTGTCCTCCGATCACTTTCATCCTTGGAGTACGTCTCAAGGGCAAAGTGGTCTGGCATGGACTTGGCTAGGTGCGGCAATGCAGGCGACTTCCCTATCCTACCGAGTGGTTTGTGCCCCCGGACAGCGATATCACCCGGCGATCGTCGCGCAAGGGGCGGCAACGTTGGCAGAAATGTTTCCCGATCGCTTTTGGCTCACTGTCGGCAGTGGGCAAGCACTGAATGAAGCAATCACTGGTGACAAATGGCCTCACAAAGCCGATCGCAATGCTCGTTTGAAAGAGTGCGTAGACATCATGCGTGCCCTCTGGCGGGGAGAAACAGTGACGCATCATGGACTTGTTCAAGTCGAAGATGCCACCCTTTACACTCGCCCGGAAAGTCCTCCCCTGATCATTGGAGCCGCCATTACCGCTAAAACCGCAGAATGGTTGGGCAGTTGGGCAGATGGATTGATCACAACTTCGCGTCCTCCTGAAGCGTTGAAGAAAATGGTTGATGCTTTCCATCGGGGAGGAGGAGAAGGGAAGCCGATGCTCCTAAAAGTGCAAATTTCTTACGATCGCACAGATGATTTGGCGCGGCAAAAAGCCCATGAGCAGTGGCGAACCAATGTTTTTGAAAGCCATTTAATGTCAGAACTCCGTACTCCCCAGCAATTTGAGGCGGCGGCTCAACATGTTACCCCTGACCAAATGGATCAACAAGTTCGGATTTCGTCCAGCTTGGAGCAACATATTGAATGGCTCCAAAAAGATATTGAACTCGGCTTTGAGGAACTTCTCTTACACAACGTAAACCGAGAGCAGGAACAGTTTATTGAAGCTTTTGGAGAGAAGGTTGTTCCGGTATTGGCAGAAAAACAACCTGCGCTCTCAGCTTTCTCAGCAAACGGTTAATCTGCTCTCAGCTTTAGGTCAGGTGTGTTTCAGACGATCGTTGCATCCTAATAAGTATCGAAGCAAGTGAATCACTCATATACACAACCAAACTTTGATTCACAGCACATTCACACTTTTAAGGAGCAACAAATAATGAAACGCACACTATCCCGTTTGGCTGTCGTAACTTTATCTGTTTTACCAATACTGGCAATTACGACTCCAACACTGGCACTAACTGAGCAATTTCAAGAGTCTCGCGATGGAATTATCAACAAATTGAGCGATCGGTTTGAGGAGTCTTACAAAGATAATCTCAATTCGTTAAATCCTCGCTTTGAAGAGTCCCGTGATCAACGACTCAATGCACTTAGCCCTCGCTTTGAAGATGCAAGAGAACAGCAGCTCAATGCACTTAGTCCTCGCTTTGAAGATGCTTACCGCCGCAATCTCAACACATAGGTAGTTTGTGCAGTTCAGTGCTAAATGCGAAGTCTGGGAACCTAAACCCAGCTTGCAGAATTCAGAAGTATCTTCACTTTCAAACGTTAGAAGCTTGTTGTTCTGTACGATCGCTACAACTAGCTCAACCACCCCGATATGAAACACGATCGGGGTTTTCCATGAATTGTAGAAATCTCCAAATTAGTTAAAAATTTTCAATTCAATCTAATCGTTAGGCTGCGCAAATTCACTTCCTCAGCTACTATGGCAGTACGCAGAATGCTTAGGACAAGTTCCTTGGTGTTAAGCTCATCCGTTATGGATTGCGACAAACTCGACCGTCCTAACTTTTTCACCCGTTGCCACATATCAACATGACCTACAAAGCAACAAATTTTTCTGAAAAATTCGCTCTGTTTTCTGAACATTGGTCGCCCAAAATCATTGCTCAGATGAATGATTATCACTTTAAGCTAGTTAAGTTTCAAGGAGAGTTTGTTTGGCATCACCACAGCGATACGGACGAAGTTTTTATTGTGTTGGATGGCGAAATGACTATTCACTTTAAAGATGGCGATGTCCATATTAAAGCCGGAGAAATGTTTGTGATCCCAAAAGGGGTAGAACACAAACCATTTGCCCAGCAGGAATGTAAAGTGATGCTCGTTGAGCCAGCAGGAACCATTAACACAGGTGATGCCGGTGGCGAAAAAACGGCTCCTGATGGGGTTTGGATTTGAGAAAAATATATCACTACTAACCCCCATTCTGGTTCAATGGTTCGCGCTGGCTTTCTATCTCAACTGCGAATTTCGTTCCAGAGTTGTACCCATTTGTCGTAATTTTTGACGCTTTGCCACATGTTGATTTGTGAATGCAAAGAAAGGTCATCCATAAACAATTCATGGGCGCGTTCTTTGCCGATCGCCTCTACGCCTAACTCCGTTGCACCAGAGTATCCTGTCACATTCATTACGCCTTTTTGACCGTCCCCACTGAGGATATAGTCAATCCATTGATACGCAGCATCGGCATTGGGCGATCGTTTGGAGATCATCCAGGAGTCTGTCCATCCGGTGAGTTTGCCCTGGGGGCTGACTGAACCAACCGGAAAGTTAGCCTCGCTGAGTTGCTTATAGGTAAGTGGCCAGGCGTGGGCCATCACCACTTCACCCGACTGAAATAGGTTTGCCAGTTCGCCTGCGGTTGTCCAGAATTTGCGGATGCTGGGGCGCAGTTCCAGGAGTTTGTCTTTAATTTCGGCAAGGTCAGTTTCCGTGAGGTCGTAGGGATCGGGTTTCCCCAGCCAGAGGGCAACATCGGCGATCGTCATCGGGTTATCGGGAATCGAAATTTTCCCTGCATAGGCCGGATCAAACAGCACATCCCAGGATTGAGGGGCAGGTTGAACTTGTTTGCTGTCATAAACTAAAACGTTTGGCCCCCAGGCAAAGGTGACACCGTAGGGCTTGCCGTCAAAGGTGTTCCATTTACCTCCCTGGAACGGTTCAAAAATGGTGCTGTAATTTTCTAACTTGCTGGTGTCGATCGGCCGGACTAAGCCCGCTTTGTAAAGCCGTTCGGTAATATCGCCAGAGGCAGAAATAATATCGTAAGTGCGTCCACCTCCTGTGCGAAATTTGGCAAACATTTCATCGCTGGAGCCTGCATAGGTGGCTTTCACGGTACAACCCGTTTGAGCGGTAAATTCATCGGCAAACGATGGATCAGTATAGCCTTCCCAGACGATCGCCGTGAGGGTGCAGCCTGCCGCCTGAGCCGATGGTGCTACCCAAAAGAGAGATGTAAAGCTAAGAAAGCTAATTAAAACTGTAGCGAGAATACGATGCAGCATACCGTTTTCCTTGTGCTGATGATCTAAGTACTGAATGACTCAATCCAATCATTCCATTCCCAATCGATAGGGTAAAAGTGCGCGGGACGATCGGTTGTGTTCAGAGACACAGATAGTTGGGAGAGCGTAGGATAACAGTTTAGCGTTCGAGGGTTTGTTCAGGGGAATGTGGCAGCATTCTGTAAAGATTAGAGTGAGGAGGGATGAGGGGTGATTTTCTGGGAATTAAGCATTGAATGGGGTCATCCGTAGCGCAGGCATCTTGCCTGCAAGCGGGATTGATACAATCGCCATTACCAGATTAATTTTTAACTTCCATTAAATTGCCTGTGGGTTTTCGGATAGCAGGAGCGATCGACGTGGAGAAGGTTTCCAACTTATTGGTCAAACTCAGTCAGAAATTGTTTGAAGACACTGAGCAACAGCAGCAATTCATTGCAGCTTTGACAGATGCCAAACCCTTCAATCCCTGCATTTTGTGGTGTCAGCCTAAACCAAATCAGATTCCCTTTCAGTTAGAGCTTCCTGTACGGTGGCAGCCGGAATTTGTCGATCGCCTCTCTCTTTCCGAAAAACCAGGAAAGCATTCACTCCATGACCAGGGCTATTTTTACTGTTTAGACTTTTCCTCAGTTTTTGCGGCTTCGGTCTTGCTGGCGATCGATTCTCCCGTGAGTCTCGTTTTTGATATGTGTGCCGCTCCGGGCGGTAAGAGCTTATTTGCCTGGGTTGCGCTTCAGCCCAAGCTGTTAATGAGCAATGAGGTGATTGGCAAACGGATTGGGGCACTCGTGTCTAACTTCAAGCGGTGTCAGGTGAAGGGAGCGATCGTCTTAAGCCAGGATTCTAGCGTTCTGGCAACAGAGCTAACTCAAACGGCAGATGTTGTGCTGGTGGATGCACCCTGCACGGGTCAATCGCTCCTTGCCAAGGGGGGGAAAGCTCCGGGCTGTTTTCATCCAGTGACGATTAACAAAAACGCCAACCGGCAAAAGCGAATTATTGCCAATTCTGCCCAATTGGTGGCTCCTCAGGGCTATCTCGCCTACATGACCTGCGCCTATTCCCCTGAAGAAAATGAGCAAGTCAGCGAATGGTTCCTCGATCGCTTTCCCCACTTCCAGCCTGTCACCGTGCCTCATCTAGAAAAGTATCGATCGCACCTGACGGATTTGCCCTGCTACCGCATGTTTCCCCACGATCGGTTGGGTTCCGGAGCGTTTACAGTTCTGTTTCAAAACACGGATACTGCCCAACCAAATCCCATTCCCCCAGATTTTCTGCAACATCCTAAGTTCATTACTTTTTAGGGTGGCCCGAAGGATCAAAAGCGAGAGGTAGGAAAGAGGAAAAATTTTTACCCCAACCGCTCTCAATTCGCACAAAAACGCTAGGAGCGATCGGGGTATCCATCAGCTTGGAAGTTGAACGGAGAGGGAGGGATTCGAACCCTCGGTACGGCCTTTCGATCCGTACAACAGATTAGCAATCTGCCGCTTTCGACCACTCAGCCACCTCTCCCGGTGGTAAGGCTTTATCATAATAACAGATCTTAAAGCGAGCGCAATAGTCTGTAGCTCAACCTCTCAACCTTGCTTAAAGAATCGCTTTTGCTCACGGTGAAGCAGAAAAGCAGCAAAAACCAAAAAATGGGCAGAACAGGAGCGAGATATTCTTCATCTACCTGTCTACCCATTGACTCAACCGATCGTCCTACAGGGCTTCATTCACGATTTGGCTGGCTTCGTTGATAATTTGATCCAGATGCTCCTCGCTCTTGAAGCTTTCAGCATAGATTTTGTACACATTCTCCGTACCAGAAGGACGAGCCGCAAACCAGCCATTTTCTGTTGTTACCTTCAAACCGCCGATCGCCGCTCCATTGCCGGGGGCTTTGGTGAGTTTGTCTGTAATCGGATCGCCTGCCAGGGTTGCAGCCTTCACATCTTCAGGGGAAAGCTTGCTGAGCCGAGCTTTTTGTTCTGGATTGGCAGGAGAATCGACGCGGTTGTAGTAAGGCGTACCTAGGCGAGCCGTGAGATCCTGGTAGTGTGCTCCTGGATCTTTACCAGTTTTTGCCGTAATTTCGGCTGCCAGCAATCCTGGAATAATCCCGTCCTTATCTGTTGTCCACACGGTTCCATCTTTACGAAGGAAAGTCGCTCCGGCACTTTCTTCACCCACAAAGCCAAAAGAACCATCCATCAAGCCAGACACAAACCACTTGAAGCCCACCGGAACTTCGCTCAGCTCTCGCCCAATTTCCTTCGCCACGCGATCGATCATGCTGCTGCTGACCAACGTTTTGCCGATGCGGGTATTGGGTGCCCATCCACTGCGGTTAGTGAACAAATACCAGATGCAAACGGCGAGGTAGTGGTTCGGGTTCATCAACCCAACGCTAGGAGTCACAATGCCATGGCGATCGGAGTCGGTATCATTCCCAAAGGCAATGTCGTAATCATCCTTAATATTGACCAAACTGGCCATGGCATAGCGGGAGGAACAATCCATGCGGATTTTGCCATCCCAATCCAGGGTCATAAAGCCGAAGGTGGGGTCAACACTGCGATTCACCAAGGTCAAATTTAAGCCATAGTGGTTGGCGATCGGTTCCCAGTAGCCCACATTAGAACCACCTAATGGA